>JAJDDR010000302.1 GCA_029260255.1 Phycisphaerae bacterium | reverse complement strand
CCGTCTGGGCGCGTTGGCGCGCAGTACACTTATACCGCAGACACCCGCTCCCTGCGGGCCGCGGCTCGGGTTACCTTGCGCGGTACTGCTGGGCGCGCCGACCGGGCGTCGTTCGCCAACGCCCGCCGGAGCGACTACGGAAACGACCATCGTCTGAGACCGACGGCCGGCACGGTGGTATAATGACACGTGATGGGCGTCGACTCGGGCATGCAAGCCGGTAGCGAGAGGGATCGAAGCGGGCGTCCGTCCGCGCCGGCCGGACGAATCGAGGCGTCGTCCGTGGTGCTGCGCGCGACGCTTTACCCCAACTGCTACGTCTGGCTGCTCTTCCTGTCGTCGCTCGACATCATGTTCACGTCGATCATTCTGCAGTTCGGCGGCAGCGAGGTGAATCCGCTGGTAAACTGGGTGCTCACGCACGGCGGACTCGTCGGCGTGGTCGGGTACAAGTTCCTGCTGATCGCGTTCGTTATGTGGGCGTGCGAGGTCATCGGGCGGCGGCGCGACGAAGCGGGTCGCCGTCTGGCGGAGTGGTCCGTCGCGATCACGCTCATACCGGTCTACCTGGCGCTTGCCCAACTCGTGTTCGGCGCTCGCCACTACGCGGGTTGAGCGAAGCGGAACACCTCGGGCTGAGCGATCCGCCGGTAGTCCTCGACCGGCATGATGATCGAGTCTGTCAGGGAGCCGGCGTTGAACGCGATGCGCTCGTTGGCCATGATGGACCCGTCGACGAAGAGCGGATACGGCAGGATGGGCTCGCCGAACGGGGGCACCGATCCTGGGACCAGTCCGGTCAATACCTCAAGCTCCTCGGCCGTTGCGAAGCGCATCTTGCGGATCCCGAAGTGCGTGCGGATCGCAGTCGAGTCCAGTTTCAGAGCCGCGCTGAGGACGAACAGTTGAAACACGTCGCCGACCTTCATCAACAGCGCCTTGCCGCCGATGCGGACGCTCTCGCCCCGCACGCGCGCCGACTCCTCCGAGGTGCGCGTGGGCTCGTGGTGCAGCAGGCGGTAGGTGACCCCCTCGCCGTCGAGCAACTCGCGGATTGAGTCCAACACCGTGTCAGCCACCACGCGTGCTCCAGAGAGACCCGCCGCGCGGGCTGTGCGCGGCGGCGTTACTCGACGATTTCCGTGCCGGGTGACACAGTGCGAACGGGTCCCTCCTCGTGGGTGGTAATCTTCTTCGTGCTGCGGACGTCGTTCGCGCACCCGGACAGCGTGAGAAGCAGTAGAGCGCACGTGACCGTACACAACAGCGATCTCATCACACTCGACATCGTATGAACACTCCCAATCACGCCCGTTAGTGACGTGATTCAACGCTCAACTGGGCGTTGATCACGCGCCAGACATCGGGCCCGCCGACCGTAACAACGACCGTGGCCATCTCGTCGTTGACTTCCTGGTTTCGAATGACCGAACCGGCGATGATGGCACCGAGTTGGGTCTTGATGATGTCGCGCTCGGTGACGAAATCGCGCACCGTCGTCTCCGACGTTATCTGCAAGCCGTTCAGTTGTTCGACGAGGTTGCGGCGTGCGTCAACGGTCGCCGCCCGAATCGCCTTGAGCTTGCCCTGCGGCGTACCCATCTGGGTATCGGTACCGTGTCCGGTCGCGCTGACCTCACGGGAGAGCCATTCCGGCGAAACGACCGCAGGTCCGGTCGACGAGGTGGGCGCCGGCGAACCGCGGAACCGCTTGCCGGGGACCCCCGCGCCGGTCGCTTCAAATGTCTTGCGTTTGATCTTCTCGGAGATTCGCTCGATGTCCGTTCCGCTCAGGCGGTCGCCCTGGTAGTGCCGCGTGTGCAGCTCCTTGATCGTGCGGACGACCTGCTCGGTGGGGACGGCCATGGTGACCTCGACGATGAGCTCGTTATCGTGGTAATAGCGATCGACCTCGCTGGCGCCTTTGATAATGCCGCTCGCTTCGGTGCGGATGGTGTCGCTTTCGGTGACGAAATCGCGAACCAGCGTCTCGGAATTGATGCGCACCCCCATGATGCGTTCGAGCAGCTTGCGCTGGGCGTCGCGCCGCGCGGCCTGGGCGGCCATCAACTTGCCCTGCGGTGTCACCGAGTTCCAGACGGCCGGGAACGACTTCGTGCTCGCCGGTGCCGCGGCGGGAGGCGGTCCGCCCAGGAGAGGTTCCACTCCCGCGGGCAGGTCCGGCGGTAGCTCGACGCGCGGAGCGCCGAGCCCGGAGACCTTGATGATGCTCTTCTGAATCTGCCGCTCGATGTCGTCGAAGTCGGTTCCCACGATTCGCCCACCCTCGTAGTGGCGCGTGTGAATCTGCTTGAGGTGTTCGACGATGTTGGCGACGGTTACTTCGGCTTCGACCTCGCACGTGCCGTCGTCGTAGTACGTCGCCTTACCGATGCGGACGCCCTTGATGAACTCGTCGAACTCCGATTCGATGACGTCGCTTTCGGTCACGAAGTCGCGAACGTACGTCTCCGAGTTGATCTGAATGCCCTTGATCGTCTCGGCGATCTTCCGGTACGCGTCGGCGACCGCCGCCCTGTTGGCCAGCAGCTTCGCCCGCTCCGCGTCCTGGGCGCGCGTGGTGGTGGTGACGGCCGCCACGCACGCGAGAACGGTGCATACGACCGGGTGCCATTTCGTCTTCATCAACAACTTCTCCATCGGTCGCAGGTTTTGCGTCCCACCTCTTTCGGTTTAGACACGCCGGCGGCGGTCACGTTAGCAACGGTCGTGCATCGCCTCCGCGTGCCCCCTCGCTCACGGTCGGGGCTCGGAAAAACGCCATCTGGCTGTGACACCAACGCTAGCTGGTCCCCGATCGACGAATCCGCGGCAGGTGGGTCGTCAATCGCTCTTTCGCGTTCTTGTAGCGTTTTTCCGCGCTGATGGCGTACGCCCGCCGGTAGAACTTGACGGCCGCCTCATAGTTGCCGCTCGCCTCAGCCGCAACGCCCGCGGCGAACGCAGCTTGATGATCGTTCGCGTCGGCGGAAAGGGCCGCCTTGAAGTAGCCCAACGCGCCGGAATAGTCGTCCGCCCGGAGCATCTGCACGCCGGCCTGGCAGTCCTGGTTGCCGCTGCTCTCGACGGCGACATCGTAGGCCATTTCGCAGGGCAGAATCTGAGCGATGAACTCGCGCACCCCGTGGTTGACCGCTTCGCCGATGATCTGGTCACGCGGGGGAAGCTCCGCCTCGGTTCGGGACGACCCGAGAAGGAAGAACCCCTCCGTCTTGTCATGATGCGTGAAGGGTTTCGGGGAGTACGTGATCCAATCCCTGTTGGTGGTTCGATCGAACAGCCGGAACGTCGTCTTGACCGTGATGTTCCGGGACACGGTTTCGATCTCGCGCGTTTGGACCTGTCCGCCACCGGCGTGTTTGTACCCGTACCAGTCCACGCCGTCGATGGTCTGCTGCTTGCCCTTGTCGACGCGCGTCTGGACGTCAATGTCGGTCTTGATGATGCCCTGGATGTTCATGACCTTCCCGCCGCTCTGCGAACTCGAGGTGGTGACGCCGGCGGCCGCGAGGTCGTCTTCGTCGAAGGTGTCACCGAGATCGCGCCGGTCGGCAACAACGACGTCGGCACCGAGCCTGTTCCTGGCATCGACGATGAGACCCTGGATGGCGTCGCGCGCTCGGGAGGACCACTCCTGATCCTCGGCGCTGCTCACCTTCGCGTCGAGGACCGTGATGGCGGTCATTCCACGGGGCATGCCCTGGGTCGGATCGAGGACGTAGCGGACCGACACGAACGCCTTCTGCTGCGCGCAGCCCGCGAGCGTGCAAGCGAATCCCACCATCAGCGTGATCGGAAACAAACGTCGGATCATCATTATGTTGTGGCTCCTATCTGCGTGCGACTGGCCTTGAAAACCGGGGTCCCCAACAACCCAAGATCATGAACGAATCATGCGCCGCGTCAAGGCTCGACCTTTCGTTTGACCCCCCGGGACTGCTGGATCACAATGACCCCGTGTTTTTTGGGGTACCGGATTCATGATCGATCGAAGCCAAACCCACCAGGTTGACGTCGGCGGCATTCCGATCGGAGGCGGCGCCCCGGTCAGCATCCAGTCGATGACCAGCACCTACACGTATGACGTCGAGCCGACGGTTGCCCAGATCCGCGGCCTCGCGGCGGCCGGGTGCGATCTCGTTCGGGTCGCGGTCCCGAACAAGCGAGACACCGACGCCCTGCCGGCGATCCTGGAACAATCTCCGGTGCCGATCATCGCCGACGTACACTTCCACTTCGAGCGGGCGATGGAAGCGATCGCGCATGGCATTCACAAGATCAGGCTGAACCCGGGCAACATCAAGGACCGCACTCAGGTCGATCGCGTCATCGCCGCGTGCCGGGAACGCGGCATTCCCATCCGCGTCGGCGTGAACGAGGGGAGTGTCGTCGAGCGGGGCGACAAGGAGCGCCGCGCGGCGCAGAAGGCGGCCATCTCCGAGAACCCGCGCGATCAGTTGGTCGCCCTGATGATTCGCGCGCTCGAAGACTACATGCGCATCTTCGACGAGAACGACTTTCACGACGTCGTGCTCAGTCTCAAGAGCATCGACGCGTTGATCGTGATCGACGCCTACCGGGCGGCGGCGGCGCGGTTCGATCTTCCCTTGCACCTCGGCCTGACGCACGCCGGACCGCCCGAGACCGGGCGCATCCGATCAATCGCGTCGCTCGGCTCCCTATTGTCCTCGGGGATCGGTGATACGATCCGCATCTCCTATGCGGCCGACCCGGTTCACGAGGTGGAAGACGCCAAGGAGTTGCTCTGCTCGCTGGGGCTGCGTCACCGAACCGAACCGGAGCTGATCGCATGTCCGACGTGCGGGCGGATCGAGATCGACCTCATCAAACTCGTAGCCGAAGTGCGTCGAAAACTGACGACCATCAAGACACCGATCAAGGTCGCGGTGATGGGCTGCGTGGTCAACGGACCGGGCGAGGCCGAGGGCGCCGACGTCGCGGTTTTCGCGGGCAAGGGGCGCGGGATCATCTACGTTCAGGGGGAGCAGACGCGCTCCGTCGATGAGGATGAGATGCTGGACGCTCTGTACGAAGAGTGCCTCTCATTCGCCGCCCGCGTCGAGCGCGGTGAGGTCGAACGCTCGTCGCAAGCCGTCAACATCGTCCCACCCGACCCCCTGCCGCGCGCGCACGCGCCAGCAAACGATGTGCCGTCTACGGCAAACGATGTAGCGTCACCCCTTGTGGGTGACGAGAAGATAGAATAACGCCCGTTGCGCCAGGGCGCGGTGCCTTCTTGCGCGCTTGGATTGACTGACTCACACGCCGCCCACAAGGGGCGACGCTACATTGCCTCAACTAATCGCGGTCGGCTTGGGTATAGGCGCCGACGGTGCGCGGTCCAATCCGCCGCGGCAGGCGGTTGTCGAAGAAGCTCGGCAGACGATCGACCGTCTCCTGGAAGCGCACGGCCTTCTCATCGACCTTCGATTTCTCGCCCGCACCACGCAGTGTGCCGTAGATGGTGAACACGTGCGACTTGGTCGTCACCCAGTCACCCAGAGAAACGAGCACCGCCACAGCGGAGACGTAATCGTCCGCGGCGCTGCCGACGGCGCTGTCGATGTTGAAGCCCGCGTTTGTGTCCGCCCCGCGCACGTTGGCCAACTCACCGACGGTGAGGAAACCCGTCCCTCCTCGAAGCCGGGCGGTACCGTAATCGGCTGTGGAGTCTCCGCTGACCGCATCGGTGATCTTCCGCGCCTCGCGGTACCCGACGATGGACTGCGCGAGTTCAGCGCCGATCGGTGTGGCCGCCGCCGGATTGAGAGTATCCAACGCGGCCGCGGTTACGATCTTGCTCGCGAATGTAGCGGGAAACTGCGCGAAGCTGTCGGCCGGTACGAGCGGCAACCCGGCCAACACCGTCCACGGCGCCGCGTTGATGTCGATACGACCATGCACGCGCAGCCCGCCCTGGTCGACGTGCGGAAGCTGCGGATCGTACCCGGGGACCAGCGGGTCGTGCTCCAGGGGCAGCACGGTGAAGTAATCAAACACCAGTTGCCCCCACGGAATCGCCAGCGACATCGGCGAAGTCGCCGGCACGGCCAAGCCCTGGTTGGATGTGTCGAACACCGGCATCCGACCGTTGTCGATCTTGTTCCGCGCGAACACTCCAAACTCGTCCACCACCGGAGAGTCCAACGATGCGGTAAAAGGAGCGGCGCCCGCGTTGGCATAACGACACAGCAGCAGCAGCGAGCCGGTCGTCGGATAGGCAGTTGCCATGTTGCCCGAGTTGGCGAACTGGACCTCGACCGGACGCAATTCGGCGGGTACGTTTTCCGTCAGGCGGAACGCGTGCTGCCTCAACGACGACGGGTTCGGCGGGGACTGAACGACGTACGGCAGCGGGGCCAACCACCTCTTGTCGGAGCGGCTGTGCCGCTGGACCGATCGCACCCCCCCGCCGATGCCGCCCGATCCACCGGGAGCCTTCATCTCGTCGAGGATGATGTCCTGGGGACCGCCGCTGTAGTTCACCGTGCGAATCAACTGCACCGGCGTGCCGAGGTTGAAGTTGAACTTGGGGATCGGATCGGTTCCGCCCGAGGGACGGGTGTCGCCGTAGATCACCAGAAAACTGTTCGCGCCGATGGACGGAATCGACGTGAATGGCGACTGAGACTCCCCTGCACCATTCGTGACCTTGAGCGAGTACGTGTTGCCCAGCGTGATGGCGACGTCGTACGGGTTGTACAGTTCCACCGCGTAGACGGCCGGCGGTCCGGCGTCGTAATAGACCTCCGTGATGAACGGCTGGCGCTCCAGGCCGTAGGCCGTGTTGCCAATCGCCATTCCGTTGATCGGTATCCGGGCATCGACCGCGGTCGGGATGTCGTCGCTGTCGGCGAAGTCGATCAGGTTGGCCGTCAGGGCGGCGGCGGTCGTAGCGATCAACCCGGAATCACCCGCGCTTGCGATGCCGTCGCCGTTGAAATCCACGTTGCGCAACATCAGCATGAACGCGTCCTGGATCGTCTCGATGAACGCCTTCTCATTCGCGTGACCGAACGTGTTCGGGTCAAAGTGCGTGTCCAGATCGCCGGCGAATAGCTGATTCACCAAGCTCGGCAGGCTGACTTTCAGACGCCCGTTGAGCGGGTCGGCCGGGTTCAGGGCGTTCGGCCAATTGTCGATCTCAAAACTACCGCCGAGATTGTTCTCGTTGATGACGTCGATCCAATCGCCGGTCGCCCCCACATCGCGCCCCATGCGCATGAGGTTGTCATCGTGGCTCACCGTCGTGATCAGGTGGCGGTGGTCGTACTTGGGGGGATTGAGCGTCCCGTCGTTGTCCGGGTCCATCCAATCCAGCCAGCCGGGGGCCGCGGCGGTGCCGCTTAGAATCTCGGCGAGGCTGTCGCCATTGGTCCCTGTGTTGATCGGCCACCAGCGGATTGGGGACATTTCCGAGTGGAAAATGCCGGGCCAGTCACCAGTGCCGTAATTCGCGAAGGCCGCGTAAAGCGTTTCGGGAATCTGACCGCCGCGCCCCGGAGTACAGTCGGGAATAACCCGGCTCTGCAGATTGGACAGCGGGATGTCACGCGGCGGCAAGATGAATCGACGCCGCAGAACGCTCTCCTCACCTTCAGCAACGTACGGACCACCGACACATCCCGTATCGGCGTCGGGGGGCGCCACAAACTCGGGCAGCACCTCAAGCAACGTCCGGTGCGCGTGACCTACGTCCACCATCGCACCGTGCGGAATCACGCGTAAGGCGTAGTAGACCGCAGTGCCCGGCGGCGCACCATCGGGGCGAAGCTGGTCGGCCAGGTCACCACGCATCGTCGACGGATACCGATCGATCGGCAGTTCATACTCGTAGCTGTCCCACACGCCGTCGCCGTCGGCGTCGCGGCGGTAGAACTCAAACTCGAAACCGGGGATCGACGCTCTCTCCGGATGGACCAGAGTGTTGAAGAACGTACCTCCGTCGTTCGTCTCAGACCAATTGTCGCTGTTGAAAGAAACCGGTCCGAACGAATTCGAATCGTCCGCGTCCAGCATCGCGTCAAGATGCACGAGATTCGTGCCGGGTTGGATCGGACTCACCCCACCGTCGTTGATCGCCTCGGTCATCGGGATGTCGTTGACTGCCAACTCGAGGTCGCTGGCGGCATAGAAGTACCACGAAGCAGCCGGCAGGGAGGCGTCCAGCGGCTGATACGGCTCGATCGACGCCAGCAGCGGGTTAACGCCGGGGATTTCGCCGTAGGCGTCCGCGCCGATGAAGGACGGCGTGTCCAACACGCCGTCGGGTTCGCCACCCGGGCCGGTCAGGTCGGTCAGGTCGTATACCAACTCGTTGTTCCACGCCTTGCCGTCTTTGCCGAGGAAGACCTCGCGCAGGACGGTGCGGACCTCGCGACTGAGACCGTCGATGACCGAAGTCTGTTTCTGAGCCTGCGTGGCGCCCGCGATGGACTGACTCTCGAACGTTACGGTGCTCAAAAAGGTGATGCCGATGACGAAGAGCATCACCAGCAAGGCCACCACCATGACGAGGGCGCTTGCGCGCCTCTTGCTCGACTCGGATACCAGTTGTTGACAACCCCTGACCATTCAACTGCTCGCTTCTTGATTCCGGCAGAGAGCGCCGTTCGCTCACTGCATCATTCTCAACCCTCACTGCCGACCGGAATCACCATCACATGGCGAATCGGCCGCACCAGCTTGCCCGCCCGGTCAAACATATCCACCGTTATCCGCAACGCCGTCGGAAAGTACGGGTCCGGCGCCGTAGCTCCCGGCCCCAAGCCCTGGTAGTCGGCCGACAGAAACACGTGCGTCGATCCGAGACTCCAATCACCCGGTCCGGTGAGCGCGGGCGAATCCGGATCGAACCGCCCGCCCACGCCGGGCTCAAAGTCCGGCCAGGGAGCATTAGTATTCCCGGCG
Source organism: Phycisphaerae bacterium (assembly GCA_029260255.1). Lineage (GTDB taxonomy): Bacteria > Planctomycetota > Phycisphaerae > UBA1845 > UBA1845 > OFTM285. The sequence continues at coordinate 9,123 of JAJDDR010000302.1, read as the reverse complement.
TAGTACCCGAGGGGTCGCAGGAGCACCGAGTTGGCGATGTCGGCGGGATCAACCCACACCAGACTACCAAAGATACTAATCGCCCACTCGACCTTGAAAGACGCGCAATTGGGCAGGAAGTAATGCCCCAGACGATACGCCTGCGACGGCGGCGGGGTCACGTCCATTCTACTTCGCGCCATCCAGTCTTGCTCGATCGTGTTGAACAGGGCCGGCACCAACGTTCCGCATTCGGGGTCGACGGCAACCAGACGCTTCAAGAACAACTGGCAGCCCGGGTCGTCCACTGCCGACTCGTGTCGCACGATGAAGTCCTTTTTGCCCTCGATGATCGCCGTGACGGGACCCGTCGCGGTACTCGGCCCGATCGGGGGTCCGTAGATACCCATTCCGGTCAGAGTCGTGCGTGAGTTATCCAGCAGCGCGACGCTCCGCCGGGCGAGGTGCCAGTTGGCCGCCACCGAGTCCCGCTCGGGCGGAGCCGGCATGGCCGCGGGGTTCCAGTTGCCGTTGTTCATCAACTCGCCGAGTTCGGCGTGCCCGTAGACCACCATGCTGCCCGCGTTCGAGGTGACGGCCGGGAACACCGCGCTGGTGGTCTGCCGCCCGGTGAAGAACATCAGAATGTCGGCGCGAGGGTGTTCCAATCGGTACGGTGGCATCACGGAGGAATTGTTGATGTCCTCATCCCCATTCAGAAGGACACCGTCCGGACCGTAAAGCGTCTCGCGCTCCGGGTCGGGCTCGTGCATGTAGCCGTTGTTCGAGCGACCATCCCGATCGCCTTCTTTCTGATCCGCCGTCCAGTAGGCCGGGACCGGAATGCCCTGAATGCCCAGCATCGAGCGACTCGGAACGACGCCGGCGAGGTCCTCGCGCAGGTTCGCCTCCAGCATCCGCAGCGACTGGTTGATCTCGATCAACGCCGTGGCCTGGCTCGTTGAGTCGACGGTAAGATCGAAGACCTGCCCGACCAGCAGCATCATGATCGACAGGATGCCGATGGCCACGATAAGCTCGATCAGCGAGAACCCGCCGCGACGGAGTGCACCCCGCTTGGGGTGGCATGCCCACGCTTGCGTGGGCATGTGTCCACGACGTGCAATCGCATGGCCACGCAAGCGTGACCATGGCACCCGCCCCACCGCCGTATTGGCAATGCCCGCGCTGCCACGCGAAAAACCGCCCGAAACGGCCGATAATCGGACCCCGGAGTCAAGATGTACGCGTTCCGTTCGCATCACGTTAGACAGTATGGCCCGTCACCAGGTGTCGGTCCAGGGGGTTGTGGGGGCTACTTCTGCAGGTGGCGGATCTCAACGCCGACCACCGGCTGCTTGCCGACGAAGACGAAGTCCTCCGCGTTCGATCCGGTCCGCTCGATCGGCGGCGGGAAGGTCCAGAAGGGGCGAATCGTGCCGTCGGCAAGACGACCAGCTACAGGGTTGAGCGGGTTGGCGGCGTCGGCGACGACACCGACCTGCACCTTCCCGTCGGCGAGCAGTGGATCGACTTCGAGGAGTTGAATCGCCTTGGTCTCGATATCGGCCACATGAATTTCGCGATCGAGCGTAACGACCGCGGTGTTGTCGTAGTCATTCGCCGCACTCTTCGTGTAGCGATGCGACTTCACGGTGTAGACCGCCCCGGTCAGGCGATCGATGAGTATCGACCCCCGCTGAAGCATCTGAGCGATGAGCCGGCTGTCGTCGTCGCCGCCCGCGATGGCTTCGGACGCGATTCCGGTTGGCGGCAACGCGGCTCCGATGTTGACCCCGCTCATCTCCCAACTCCCGCGCACGTCGAGATGGATGAGCCAGGGGAAGGGGAATCGCACGTCTTCGGCTGGCGGCAGAGCCGTCGGTTCTTGCGTTGCCAGACCGACACCGTCGATCCTCTCCTGCCGCACATACCGATTCGTTGACTCCGGTCGACGCAGTGTGACGTAGTACATCGTCAGCAAACGCGGGTCCGTCAAGCTCGTCGGCATGGTGTCGAACCTGTGAAAGACCGCCCACGCAAACCGTCGCGCCGCCAGCCTTTGCTCCCAATGCAGCCGCAGCGCCGGTGGTGCGGTGGCCACGGGTGGCGGGGGCATTTGAGGGATGACCCGCTCGTGGATCGGGATCTTTGCAAACGTGTTGAACGGAGTAATGTACCCAGTCGGGGCATGGAGCGCGTCCATCGAGACGTCGTCCCCGGCGCTGGCTTCTTCGAAGAATTCGGGCCTCAGCGGGATGGGCATGGTGGGTGGAACGGCCAGCACGGTCTCCATGTTCAATTGGTGGACCAGCGGGAGGCCCGGGGGGTCACCCGCCACTCCGGAACCATCGATATCGCCCACGAAACTTGAGTTTCGGTCGCCCGTACGCACGAGCGTCTCGGCCTCAACGGTGATGGCGGCCATGTCGCCGACGGAGGACTGCACGGTGAACTCGGACATGTCGCGGGCGCGGGTCCAGGCGACGGGGAACATGGTGGCCAGCATGAGCAGACCGAGCCCGAGGATCACGATGGCGATCATGAGTTCCACCATCGAGAACGCCGGGCGGATGCTGCTGGTGTTCGATTGTCGCCGTGTCATACGTTCCATCCGAATTCATTCAACCGCGGCGAACGTCGCGTTGGGTGGCCCATGGCTTCAGCCGTGGGGGACACGAACCCAACCCGCGTTCGAGTTCCCCACCTCTGAAGAGATGGGCCACCCGCTCAAGCCTCTGCGCTCGCCGCTTGCTCCGTGGTTCGACGCTCCGTCTACGACTGCGATCCGATCTCGCCCTTGGGACCGGCGATCACCATGCCGGACTGACGGCTGACGTAGTACGGCGCGGCGGACTCGATCAGGTACTGTCGCAAGAGCGTCGGCCCGTCTGGTATTTCCAGGTAGTCCCTGAATACAGAATCGTCGTAGACCAAGAGTCCGTCCACGCTCGGAAAATTCAACGCGGCTTTTTGCGGCTCGCCGCTGGTCAGCATCGCGGAGAGCGAGATACCCGACGGCGGCGGCGGATTGAAGTCCAGGAATTGGTCGCCCGCAGCGTCCTGGTAAACAGCGACGGTCGCAACCGGCAGCCCCGTCACGGTGCCCGGAACCTCGCCGGACGTACCCGGAGCCGCGTCGGAGGCGCCATCTGTTTCCTCGTCTCCGTCGTGGATGAGGACGATCTCCCTGGTCAGCAGATGCCCTTCCGCGGTGAAGAGGATCGTGAAGAAGTTGCGGTGATTCTGCGGACGGTTGCCGTCCTCCTGAACCATGTCGCGGTAGTCGTCCGATGCCAGTTCGAGGTTGGACCAGTAGAACGGTCCGACCTGGTTGCCGGGGCGGTCTTCGCGATCGAGCACGCCCCGCGGAACGACGCGGTACGGAGGGGGGAACGCGAACACGTTCCCTTCGAGAACGCGAAAGCGGTCGGCCGTGGTCTGCTGAGTCATGCCCACGCCGTTCTGCTCGGCCGCGATGAAGACGGCCTTCTGCACGCCGTCTTGAACGAAGAAGAACAGCCCGGCTTCCTTGTTGTCCATCGCCCGGCTGCGGGCGGAGCGGAGCAGGCCTTTGATCTTGTTCTCCGTTTCGGTGAGGCGGCTGTCTTCCATCATCCGGGAGACGGCCGGCAACGTTACCACCGCGAGGAAGGCGATGATCCCGAGAACGACGACGAGTTCGAGCAAGGTGAACGCGAAGCGATTGCGGATTGTCGGGTGGCATGGCCACGCTTGCGTGGCCATGTGCGGCAGCGCCGTCGAACCATGCCCACGCAAGCGTGGGCATGCCACCCTAAATGGGCTGCACCGGCTGATGGCTTTGGTCGCGTCTCGCATGGCGTCGTCGGACTTCATTCGGGTTATTCGACGCGGACCTTCTTACCGACCTCGTCATCGATGAACACGGTGTCCGCGTTGAGCGGGTTGTCGATCACCCCGCCCACGCCGACAGGATCGGCGTCGCTAAAGTCCTCGACAAGGGGGCTCTTGAAACCGGTGTCGCGGTCCTTGAGATCCTGCAACTGGTCCGTTCCATCGGGACCGTAGGATACGAAGAGTGCCTTGTTGTGGTTGGCGTGGACGAAGCGTTGCGCGGTCTTCAGGCGATCGCCCGCGGCGTTGTCAGTCGGCGCAGGCTGGAGACCTCCCGGCGGCGACGGACACAGGGCGAAATACTCGAACGGGTTTCCCCACGCGTCGACATAGTAGACCAACGGCTCATCGTCTATGTCGAGGTTCCCGTCGCCGTTGCGGTCGAAGAAGTCGGTATTGGCGGGGACCTTCCTGTACCGGTTGCCGATCTTGTCGAGAATGGCGGTGCCCTCTTCGCTGTACAGGCGAATCGCCAGTGCCATCGCAGCGACATCGCGATGCTTGATGTCGCCCAACGCCGCGACACTAGCAGCGTTGATAGTGGCGCCCGAACGCGCGGCAACAACGCCAGGATCTCCGGTGCCCGGTATTCCGCCGTGCTCGTAGAATACCTCCAACTCGTCACACGGATAGTCGCCGTATCGGCCGTGGTACCCGGGCACACCCTTCAGCGGCGCATCCTGCTTGAACTCTTCCGCAGCCATGTCCAGAAGCTGCATGACCACTTTCGTTTCCTTCGTCTTGGCGTCGTCCATGATGCCGCCGCCGGCCACCACAAGAACCGATATCAGCAGCGCCACGACGCCGACGACCACGAGGAGTTCGATCAGCGTGAAGGCGAACCGATGGCGGATTGATGATCCGCGACCGCTGATGGCCGATGGCTGACGGCTGATGGCGTTCTTCGTCATCCCTGCTCCCGCGTCCAGTTCACGACGTCGTCGCTGGTGCCGTAGACGGCGTCCTCACCGGCGCTGATCAGCAAGAACGAGTCCCGGTTGACCGGCTCGTTACGCTGCGTCACTGAACGATTGAGGATGAACCGCTCCATCGTCTCGTTGTAAGTTGGCGACGTCAGGATTCCGTGAACGCCGTTGGTGTCGAGGTCGGGATCGGCACCGGGCGTCGTGGTCCAGCCGATCGCGTGCAGGCGGTTCTCCGTGCCATTTTCCCCAGGCCCGAAATCGATGCCGGCGAGCCCGAGATTGCCCGCGTTGGTGCCCGTGATAACCCCGTTGTCGCGATTGTCGTAGACACCCACGGTAGCGCCCGGGGTGGTGATCATCTCCCGGCCGCCGCGGTTGGCGCGATAGTACAGGATGGGTCGCTTCCACTTGTCGGTGAACATCGGCTGCGTCGCGACGCCCTGGGCAAATCCGACCTGGCCCGCAAGAACACGTTCCCGCTCGAGTTGCTCGAAGGTTCGAATCCCCTTCTGGGTGGGCTCGTCGACGAACGACCCGCCGACGCGGGGATAGCGCGTGATGAGCGGCTCACGCGTATCGGGGTCTAATTCGTAGGCCCCGCCGCCGCCCGGCGCCGAACTCATATCGTCCCACCACCCGCCGCCGGTGTTGTTGATGTCGTTGAACCCCGGCGTGCCGAGCTGATCCGCTCCCAAAAGAGCGTACGCGAGGAGGTTCGCACCGCTGATGCCCAGCACTTGGGCACTCGCCACCGGCAGTAGCGGATCGCTGATCGTAACGTGACCCAGCGGGACGGCGGGGTTGTCACTGTGCGACGGCGGGTAAACGCCGCCCAGGGCAAGTTCGTTGCGATACGACTCCAGCCCCCGTTCGAGGACGGATATCATGGCCTGCGTGGCGACGTTGTTGGCACTGCTGGTCACGGCGCTGAACGCCGGGATGAGCAATGAGGCCAGAATGGCGATGATGCCGATCACGACCATCAACTCGATCAGCGTGAAGCCCTTGCGATTCGTTCTCTCCGTGGCGTTCATATCGGTGTTCCCTTCACAACGGAAATCGGCCACCCATCACTCGGCGAAGTTGTTGATGTCGTCTTCGTTTCCATAGTTGCCATCCAGACCGGGACTGATAAGTAGAAACGATTCTCTATTGTACGGCACCAGTCTTTCGATGGTGGACGTCGTCTGCTGATGGACGCGATCGTTGTGGATGTAGCGGGCCCAGGTGGGTGTATGGTCAACGTCGCTGTTGATAGGATGACACACATCCTGAATTCCGCCTTGAGCGTTGACGCCACCGAAGTTGGTGTCGATCAACCCGGTGAACAATTGATTATCGGCGTGATTGTAGTAGTCCCGCGGGCCGGGCTCATTGTTCTCGCATAGTGTCTTTCCGAACGAATTGGCCGCGTAGTACAGAAACGCAGCCCCCCAGGGATCGATGAACACCGGCGCGTGCCGCACCGTCGGGGCCGTCGCGGGATTCGATAGCGCCGGAAGGTTTGACGGGGGAACGAGCAGCCCCTCCGTCGCGACCGTATCCAGGCGATCCACGGGGATGTAAGGGCCGATCCGGTCGATGGGGGGGTCACCCGTGCTGGGATCGTACCAGCGGACCTGCTCTTCGAGTCCGTCGTCGGGATGCTGAAGCACGGAGGGAACGATCCGTCGCGGGATGAAGCCGTTGAAGTCCTTGCCGACCAAAGATCGAACGAGCCAGTGGGCGCCGTAAATCTTCTGAGCGCCCCTGCTCGCGGGGTCTTCCGCAAAGGCTGATTCCGGGTACCCATTGGTCTGCGGGTTGGCCTGTTCATTGTCGTTCTTGAACACGGTCAGCCCGCCGGTGAGGAGCTTGATCGTGCTGTGCGCGGAGGATCTCTTGGCCGCGTTGCGTGCGGCCGTCAAACTTGGGATGAGAATCCCCATGAGCAGCGCGATGATCGCGACCACCACAAGCAACTCGACGAGGGTGAAGCCCCTCCGGCGACGATTGGGCCACGCCCCCACTGACGGTACGGCGGTAATTGTTCGGCTCATTGATCCATACTCCGTGCCGTGAACTTCGGCAGTCCCATCAACCACCCGACGAAACCGACTCGATCAGTGAGACCAGCGGCATGAACAACGCGACGACGATGAATCCGACGATCCCGCCCAGCGTAATCACCAGAATCGGCTCAAGCAACGAGAACAGCGAGCCAACCAGCGTGTCGACCTCGTCGTCGTAGTTGTCGGCCACCTTGATGAGCATCGTATCGAGATCACCGGTCTCCTCGCCGACGTCGATCATGTTGACCACGATCGAGTCGACCACTTTCGAAGCCCGCAGCGGGTTGGCGAATGTGTCGCCCTCGCGGATCGAGTCGTGCACGTGCTCCAGCGCCCGGGCGAGAACCTCGTTGCCGGACGTCTCCTTGGTGATGTTGATCGCTTCGAGGATCGGAACACCGGCGTTGATCAGCGTTCCCAAGGTACGCGTGAAGCGCGCGACCGCCGTCTTGCTGATGATGCTGCCCATGACCGGCATCTTCATGATGGCGATATCGGTGGCGAATCGCCCGCCCCTCGACTGCCGTGCCAGCCTGTAGAAAATGAGGAAACCCACGGGGGAGAACAGGATCAACGTCCACCCGGGCGGCGAACCGTTCACGATCCAATCCGAGAAGCCGATGAGAAACTGGGTCGGGCTCGGCAAATCCACCCCGAAGTCGCGAAAGATCTCCTGGAACTTCGGAACCACGACGATCATGATGCCCGTCACGATGCCGACGGCGAAGAACACGACGGTGATCGGGTAGATCATCGCACCGACGACCTTGCGTTTGAGCTTCTGCGACTTCTCCATGAACTCGGCCAGTCGCTGGCAGATCACATCCAACACACCGCCCGTCTCGCCGGCGGCGATCATGTTGACGTACAAGCGGTTGAACGCCTTGGGATGCTTAGCGAACGCCTCCGAAAGCGTGGAGCCGCCCTCGACGTCCTCTCCGACGCCCCGTAAGACGTTCTTCATCAGACCCGGCTTCTGCTGCTCGCCGAGAATGTGGATGCTGCGCAGCACCGGAAGACCGGCGTCCTGAAGCGTCGATAACTGGCGCGTGAACTGGGTGATGAGCTTGGTGCTGACACCACCGATCGAGATGGTCATTCCGCCCGACTTCTTCTTCTTACCGGGCGCGCCGCCCGCCGCGGCCGCTTTCCTGCCGCCCTTCTCGCGGATGCGCGTGGGGAAGTACCCCAAGTTGCGGATCTTGGCCAGCGCGTCCTTGCTGGACGGGGCCTCGACCTCGTCCTTGACCTCCTGGCCAGCCTGATTCATCGCTTCATAGACGAACTTGGCCATCGCTTTGACTCCCCGGTCCCTGCCGTGCCGCTCGGCGCCTCCGGTAACGGCTCACGCTCCACCCTGATCTTACCGCCGCAGGCAACGCCCGGGCTATTCCTCATCCACAATTGTTTCCTTGACGACCTCTTCGATCGTGGTCAGGCCGTCGTATATCGCCAACAACCCCGAGTCGCGAAGCGGCCTCATGCCGCGTTTTTTGGCTTCCGCTCGGATGACCGCCGTCGACGCCTGCCGCATGATGATCTCGCGGATGGCGTCGTCGACGGCCAGAATCTCGTACAGGGCGGTTCGACCACGATAACCGGTGTTGTTGCAGTAGTCGCAACCCTTGCCGTAGTAAAACTTCTGGTCGCCGACGTCGTCCTTCGTGAGGCTCAACTCCATCAGGAGATCCTCGGACGGCTCGAACTGCGTCTTGCAGTCCCGGCAGATCCGCCTGACGAGCCGCTGGGCGACGATCGCCTCGACGGTCGCCGTCAACAGAAACGCCTCCATCCCCAGATCAAGCAAGCGCGCAAAGGTAGACGGCGCGTCATTCGTATGCACGGTCGAGAAGACCAGGTGTCCGGTCAACGCCGCCTGGACCGCGATCTGGGCGGTCTCGAGGTCGCGAATCTCACCAACCAGGATGATATCGGGGTCCTGACGCAGGAAACTGCGGAGGGCTCGGGCAAACGTCATCCCGATCTCCGTCCGCACCAGCACCTGAACCAGTCCGTCGATGTCGTACTCGACAGGGTCCTCGGCGGTCAGGATCTTGACGTCCGGCTTGTTCAGCGTGCTCAACGCGGCGTAAAGGGTCGTGGTCTTTCCAGAGCCCGTCGGACCCGTAACGATGATGATGCCGTTCGGCTTCTTGATGAGCTGGTGCAGCGTGACCAGGTCGTCGTCGCGCAAGCCCAGCTTGTCCAGATCGAGTTGCACGTTCGACCGGTCGAGAACACGCATGACCACGCTCTCGCCGAACATCGTCGGCAGCACGGCCACACGCATG
>JAJDDR010000301.1 GCA_029260255.1 Phycisphaerae bacterium | reverse complement strand
CACGACCGGCGATTTCGCCGGTGACACACCCGCGACACCGGTCAACTTCTTCTGCAATCCGCCGTTCGGCAGCGACCCGTGCTCGGGACTGCCGTGGGGAGAGACCGACGTCGAGAACTTCATGGGCTACGCGCCGGACAGCTGTTACTCGCATTTTACGCCACACCAGAGAGGCCGGCAGCAGTGCTGGTTCGACGACGTGCTCACCGGCTGGCTGTGCGACGAGTGCCTCAGCCCGGGAGCATGCTGCCAAGAAGGCGGTGACGGTGCGTTCGTCTGTTCCGACGTGCTGGCCGGTGACTGCACGGGGACGTTTTTCGGCACGGGGACGAGCTGTGACGATCAAGGCGTCGGTGCCGAGCGTTGCGACTGCAACCAGAACGGCATCGTCGACACGGAGGACATCGCCGGACCCACCAGCGACGACTGCAACGGCAACGTCGTCCCTGACGAATGCGAACCCGACGCCGACTGCAACATGAACGGCATGCAGGACATCTGCGACATCGCGGACGGTTCGGCCGACGACTGCAACGCGAACGATGTGCCGGACAGTTGCGACATCGCGGACCTGACCAGTGACGATTGCGACGAGAACGGCATTCCCGACGAGTGCGAACCGGACTGCAACGACAACGGTACGGCGGACGCGTGCGACATCAGCAACGGCGGCAGCGACGATTCGGACCTCAACGGCGTGCCCGACGAGTGCCAGCGCATCATCTACGTCGCATCGGCGGCAACCGGCGCTGACGATGGTACGTCGTGGGAGGATGCCCACCTCGAGCTGCGCGACGCGCTCAACGACGCCAACCTCGGTGACAACATCCATGTTGCCCAGGGCACCTACAAGCCGTCGGACGTCGCCATCCGAACCGCGTCGTTCCGGCTCTTGCGCGGTGTAGGCCTGTACGGTGGTTTTTCCGGACCGGGCTTTCCGGTGCCCGGCGAACGGAATCCGCACGCCCACCCGACCGTTCTCAGCGGCGATCTCAACGACGACGACGCGCCCGGGTTCGAGAACCGATCTGAGAATAGCTTCAACGTTCTCGCCAGCAGCGGACACGACGATACGACCGTGTTGGACGGCTTTGTCATCCGAGGGGGCAACGCGATCGGCAACGCGCTGCCGGCCGACGCCGGCGGTGGAATTCGAATCGAGAACGGCAATCCGCGATTGGTGAATTGTGTGTTTGAGTCCAACGCCGGATTCTTCGGCGGCGGGATGGAGTGCTTCGCCGGTGGCGACCCGACGCTGATCGACTGCGTGTTTCGAGACAACCTGGCCACCTTCCGTGGCGGCGGTATGCATGTGAACGGAAGTCGACCGACCTTGATCGGGTGCGATTTCCTGGGCAACGTGGCCGACAACTCCGGGGGCGGCATGCGGAGCGTCGGTTTCGGCGTGCCCACGCTGCACCACTGTCGATTCATCGGCAACAGCGCGTCCTTCGGTGGCGGCATGGTCAACGATGAGACCGACGCAGTCCTCCGCGGATGCCTGTTCACCGGCAACACGGCCGACGACGTCAGCGCCGGAATGCACAACTGGCGAAGCGACCCGCTGGTGGTCAACTGCACGTTCAGCGGCAACGTCGCCGGCACTGTCGGCGGCGGCATGTTCAATCTCAGTGGCAGCCGGCCGACGATCAAGAACAGCATCTTCTGGGGCAACCGGGACCAGAACGGCGCCGTGGCGACGTCTCAGATCGCGCTCGAAAACCCCGGCGAAACGCCGTTCGTCGACTACAGTTGCATTCAGGGCGGCTGGCCTGCGGAGGCGGGCGAGGGGAACATCGGCGACGACCCGATGTTCATGGACGCAAACGGCGCCGACGACACCTACGGCACCGCCGACGACGATGCGCGTCTCTTCCGCGATTCCCCGAGCGTCGACGCCGGCGATCCGGCCACCGAATCGGGCGGCGTCGACCTGGATGGTCACGGTCGCCTTCTCTGCGGGTCGGTCGATATGGGTGCGTACGAGTTTGGAATCGGCGACTACACTTGCGACGGGCGTGTCGACCTGATGGATTTCGAGCAGTGGTCCGCGTGCCGCACCGGACCGAACGCGGGCCCGCGCCCGGATGGATGCGAGCCGTTCGACTTTGATGCCGACACCGACGTCGACTTCAACGACTTTTCCGGCTACCAACGCAACCATGTCGGTGCGTGTGCGATCGCGATCAGCAATCAACCGGTCGGCCAGACCGTGTGTCTGGGGCAAAGTGCCGTTCTGGAGGTGTCCGCGAAGGGTTCGGCGGGCGACGCGCTCACCTATCAGTGGCGGCTTGACGGCACGGATATTCCCGGCGCGACGAGCCCGACGTTCGCGATAAACGCGGCCGACGAATCGCATCGCGGCGCGTACCGTTGCGTCGTGAAGGCGAGTTGCGGCGAGACGGCGTTTTCCGGTTCAGCCGATCTGGTGGTCACGTCGGCCCCGACGGAGATATCCACGCATCCGGTCGGCGCCGATCTCTGCACGGGGCAATCCATCTTCCTGATCGGCGGCGCGACGAACCTGCCAACCTACCAGTGGACGCGGGACGGTGTGCCGGTCCCGAACGCGACGAACGCGTTTCTCTCCATTCCGAACGCCACCGTCGAGGACTCGGGGACCTACAATCTGGTCGCAACGAACGGGTGTAACTCCGTGACGTCCGACGGTGCAGTCGTCACGGTCATCGAGTGTGCCGGGGCTCCATAGCCCGAGGCCAAGCTCGGGATATTCGCGATGTGACGGCCGGGTCCGAGAAAACCCCCCGCGCCGCCCGCCCGCATCTTCAGTGTTTATGTTGTATACTGAACAGCGGAGATACGGGTATGCATAGCGCACTGAACCATCATTTTCACGCGCACGCCCACGACCGGTTCTGGTTGATCGTCACGGGTTTGCTCGCCTTCCTGCTCGCCGCCCTGTGGGCTCAGCCCGCGGTGTAGGGGCTGGAGCACGAGCTGGCGAGCCTGCCGGCCGCTTATGGCGCGCACGCGACCGGTCCGCACCACGACCGGATGCGGATCCGCTCGCGCCAGGAAGACGTTCACCATCACTCGGATGCCGAAGCCGCAGCCAGAAAAGCCGCGAAATCGTGCAGGTCCAACCCCGCGGAGTCGTCGAAGTCGAACGCGCACAGGCAGCCGACCGAGTTTTCGCCGCCGGCACCGGCAAGCTCGCCGAAACACACCTGCAGTGCCGCGAAGTCGGTCAGATCGACATCTCCGTCACCGTCGCCGTCGCCGTCGCCCGCGACAGCCGTTTCGTCGGCGCCCATGTCGACCCTGCACCCGCGCAAACGCTGCTCGCCGTCCATATCCGTCTCGCCCGGTGAGGGGACGAATGCCGGATCGCCGCCGTTGATGCAGGGTGAATCGGGCGTCAGATGGATGTCGAGGATCTCGTACTCGGCGCCCGGCGCGCCCAGCGCGGTGAGGTCGCCCCACGCCGTGATGGTCGTGGCCGTGTTGGATGCGATGCTCGCGTGAAGCGGTTGGGACGTGTTCACGTTGACGGTCCGCTGTGCCAGCTCATTGACACTCCAAGCGGCGGTGGCATCGACCAACGTCGTCTGATGAAGGGTGCCGTCGTAGACCGCACTCGCCGTCCAGGTCCCGACACTCGTGCCGGCGAACGCCGGCGCGGCGCCGATACTGCCCGCCCCGCTCAGTGTGCCGGACCAACCCTGAACGCAACTGTAGTCTACGGTCAGGTCACTGCCGAGCACACGAATCTGAGACGACTCGTCGGCCAGACCGTCGGTGGTCAGGTTGGACCACACGATGTTCCCGGTGAGCGCGGGCGCAACGGCGTTGGTGACGTAGGCGCCCGCGCCGCGGAGCGCCGTGTTGGCGGCGATCGTCGAGTTCGTGAGCGCGGGAGCGCAGTTTTCTCCCAAGTGCATACCACCGCCGTTGTCGTCCGCGGCGTTGCCGATGAAGACGCAGCCGGACAGCGACGGGTGCGCACCACTGCCGCTGCAATGGAACCCGCCGCCACCGCCGACCGCCGTATTGCCGATGAACCGGCAGTTTCGCAGCACCGTACTCGACCCGTCATCACGCAATCCGCCGCCCAGACTGCCGTGGTTGCCGACAAAGAGGCAGTCGGACAGGACGGCGCCGACGGCATTGCCGAAACTGTAGACGCCTCCGCCACTGTATTCGGCCTGATTGTCGATGAACACGCAGCCGTCCAGTGCGGGGGTGGCCGCGGCGGTATTGTACAGACCGGCGCCGTACCGCGCGCCGTTGGCGACGAAGACGCAGCCGACCAGCGTGGGATCGCCCGAGAGGTTGTATATCGCCCCGCCGTTTCGCGTGGCCGAATTGCGGGCGAACGTGCATTCGATGAGTGTCAGGTCGGTCCCCGTTGCGAAGAGCCCGCCGCCGTCATCGGTGGTGCCGGTGCCGTTCGCGTTACCCGCCGTGATGGTCATGCCGCTCAGCGTCGCTGTCGCGTTCACGCCGGCGGCGGTGACCACGTGGTAGCAGTTTTCCTGTCGTGACGGATCGGTCGAATCACCCGTGTCGTTGCCGTCGAGATCGCCGCTGAGAATGGTCTCGAACGCGGATGGGTCATGCGCGTTTGGGTCCGGGGCGCCGAGCCCCGCGAAACCTCCGCGCAACGTGAGGTCGTTCACGAGGCGGAACGTCGCCGTGCGCGGGTCTTCCGGATCCGTCCGTATCGTCGGGCGGTAGATGCCGGCGGCGATGTGGATTTCGGTGACGGCCGCACCGTCGATGTCTGCCGCGGCCAGGGCATCTTCGATGGTCAAGAGTGCCGTCGCCCAGTCGGACCCGTTACCGCCCGCCGGGGCGTCGTCATCGACGTGCAGCACGATCGGTTCGACCAGTCGCAGGATGCCATTGCTCACCGCGCTCTGTGCGCCCGAGAACATGCGGATGGTGTAACCGGCGCCGGCCGGGAGGTCTGCGGGAACGGTCCACTCGAACGACCCCGTGTCGGGGGCGCCGATCGCCGGCACATCGGCCACCGCCCCGTTCCGGAGGAGATAGATGTCCACGCCGTCAGCGGATTCGCAGCTCAACCTGGACCAAGTGATGGCGTGCGTCGATCCCAGCAGCCACGATTGGTCACCGCCGGGCTGCTCGACGATCAGTCCGTTGGATTCGGTGAGCGCACGGTGGGCGTTCAGCCGACGTCCGGATCGCGTGATGCTCGCGAGCGTCGCGAGCGGGTCGCCGGTCCAAACGAGGCGGGCCTTCATCGCAGTCATGCACAGCGCGGGTTCGTTCGCGGATACCAAGGCGGCCACGCCCGCTACGTGGGGCGTTGCCATTGAGGTGCCGCTTTTTGGACCGTACGCGTTCGGTCCGGAGTGGTCCGAGCCCACGTAGCGGATCGAGATGTCGTCGACCTCCGCTCCAAAGAAATCGCTGCCGTCGTCATCAGTGACCCAGCGGAATCGAACGCGCATCTCGTCGTCGCGGTAGGGTTCGAGATCGATCCGCGTGCTGAAGAAGTGATCCTGCAGATTGCCATCTCGGGACCGGCGGAATACCTCGACCCAATCCGACCCATCCCAGACATCGACAATGAGCGCATCGTCGTCGCGCTCCATGTCGTAGCGATAGGAGAAGCTGAGTGACAGCCCGTTTAGTCCGGTCGTGCTGAGCGGCGGCGAAACCAACGAGCCGTCGGCGCCGGGCAGGTACGGGTTTGCGTGTTCCCAGTCTCCCCTGGCGGAAGTGTTTCCGTCTCCATCGTCGACGGTCCCCCAGTAGTTCGCCGATCCGTCCATGGTGAACCACTGGCCTGCTGACGGAACTTGTGCGGTCTGAAAGTCCTCCTCGAAGAGCGTCACGAACGGGGGAACCGTGCTCACGATGTCCGTGCCCGGCGCGCCGAGGTCCACCGAGTTGAATCCCCAGCTTGAGAATGTCGAAAGCTCGTCGCGACTGTCCGTGCCGGCAACCGCGATGACGTTTTCAACGTCGTAGCTCGATGGGTAGTGGGGCTGCACGTCGTTGTCGCCGGACGCGTTTCCCGCCGCCGCGACAAAGAGGACGCCGGCGTCGCGCGCCGCCACAAGCGCGTCCAGGAAGGTCTCGCTCGAACTGCCGCCTCCCCAACTGTTGCAGGTGATCGCTGCGCCGTTGTCAATCGCGTAGTACAGTGCCTCGGCGGCCGCCGAAGTTGTGCCGCTTCCATTGGCGCCGAGAAACCGCAGCGCCATGATGCGCGCACGCCAATTCACGCCCACGACGCCGAGATTGTTGTTGCCCATCGCCGCGATAGTGCCCGCAACGTGCGTGCCGTGACCCGCGGCGTCCATCGGATCGGGATCGCCCAGTAGAAAATCATAACCGAAGACGTCATCGACGTAGCCGTTGTTGTCATTGTCGATGCCATCGTT
>JAJDDR010000031.1 GCA_029260255.1 Phycisphaerae bacterium | reverse complement strand
GGGTGGACACAGTGCGCAAGACGCTACCGCACCGTGCCGGCCGGAAACGTCGTCAGCCACAGCCGACGTCGAGCCCTCCGGAGCCAACTCCGCTGACGCATACAACGGCGATTCGCCATCTGCAAGGGAAACCCGCACGGTTGAGCGGACGCGGCGAATCCCAAAACAAACGACGGTCCGGGTGCTGTGGCGGCTACGCAAACTGAAAATCGAGAACGTCCATCTCGACCGTACGGTTGCCATTGAACTCGTTGATCAAGGGCTTAAACGCAACCCGGCAGCGCCGCTGAGCCTTGAGTTCCTCGAATCGGTCCGACTGGCCGAATGCGATCGCCTTGAGCACTGCGCGACCGTCAGTGAAAACGGCCTGGACGTGATCGCCGCTCTTGCCCACGCAACGCGGCTCCTGGGCGAGTTCGATCCAGTCGGTGGCCAGTCTCGGCAGCGGATTGCCCGCGCCGAACGGACCCAGTCCGAGCAGTGCCTCCGTCGTTCGAAAGTCCAGCGCCGACAGTGCGACTTCGGCGTCGATGCGCAGTTTCTTCCGCATATTCGCCGCGGTGAGTGTCTTGCTGGCGATGCGACCGAACGCCTCTGCAAACGCGGACACCTTCTCGGGAGCAATCTTCAACCCGCCCGCCATGGCGTGACCGCCGTATTGAACCAGATGCTCGGAACACTGCGACAGTGAGTCGGCCATGTCGAGACCGTGAATACTCCGCCCCGAACCCTGTCCCACTTTCTTGCTCAGCGAGATCAGTATCGCCGGACGACGGAACCGGTCCACAAGCCGGGAAGCGACAATGCCGATCACGCCCGCGTGCCAATCTTCGTGGGCCAACACGATGGCCCGGTGCGCGTCCGAGTCAAACCCCTCGCGCTCGACCATTTCGATTGCCTTCGTGGTGATCTTGCGCTCCACCGAGCGACGCGAGCGGTTCTGGTCTTCGAGGTACAGCGCGATCTCCCGGGCTCGCGCCTCGTCCGCCCGCGTGAGCAGTTCGACCGCCAAACGGGCGTGTCCCATTCTGCCGGCCGCGTTCAACCGCGGACCGAGCTTGAACCCCACGTCGTACGCGCTGAGCTTCGCCCCCGTCAGACCGGTCGCCTCGATCAGCACGCGCAGCCCGACGAACCGCGTCTGCGGAATCATGGCCAAACCGTACCTGGCGATGATGCGGTTCTCGCCCACCAGCGGAACGACATCCGCGATAGTGCCCAGTGCGGCGAACGCGAGCGAGTCGTGCAGGATGCCGCGGTACGCGTCGGACACCCGTTCGGACCCGCTCAACTCCTGAGCGACAGCCCACGCCAGCTTGAACGCAACACCCGAACCGCAAAGGTGCTCATTCGCGTACGACCCGCCAACCGTCGGGTGAACGATGGCCGCCGCTTCCGGAATCGTCTCGCCCGGCTGATGGTGATCGGTGATGATGAGCCGGCCGCCCGCTTGCCGCGCCGCTTCCGCCGCCTCGACGCCGGTGATGCCGCAATCGACCGAGACGATGAGATTGGCCCCCTCGGAAATCAGCGTGCGAATCGCGTCAACGCTGAGACCATACCCCTCGTCGATGCGGTGCGGGATGTAGAAGCTGATATTCGCGCCCGCCGCCTGAAGCACGTGCCACAGCGACGCGATGCCCGTGATGCCGTCGACGTCGTAGTCGCCGTAGATAACGATCTTCTCTTGAGCGCGCGCCGCCTCGGCGATCATCTTCGCCGCCGCGCGGGCGCCGGGAAGCTCGTCGGGCGGAATCAGATCGCGCATCTGCGGCGCCAGAAAACTCACCGGGCTGTCGTCGAGTTCGATTCCGCGGTTGTGAAGCACCTGCGCAACGAGCGGCGGCACGCCCCAGCGCTCGGCCGCAGCCCCAACCTTCGCCCACGGCGGCTCGATAATCCACTCTTGAGTCAACCTGTCGTCCCCTCGTCGTCGCCGCACCATCCGCGCCTACCGCACGCGCCGACCGGTCCTGCTGCCTTGCATTCAGTGAACGCCGCGCCGCCCGGGACCATACAAGACTCCCCCACGCCCCACAAGGGAAACCACCGCGCTCGCGAACCGGAGGGTGTGACCACTGATTGTGGCATGTCATGGATAGGGCGGGTTCCACCCGCCGCGTCCCCCACGGAGCAAACCCATGTGCGTTTGGAAGACCATCCTGGCAGCGACTCTCGGCACCGTTGCGATGCAGACTGCGAACGGCGAGGGGGTCTCGCTCTCGTTCCACGAGGCCTCCGGCAGTGGGACCGCGAACGTGTTCGACGGCGGCCCGCCGGCGTCCCACTCGGACAGCACGTTCGACCCAAGCGATCGGGACATGCTGTTTGGAGCCGTCGATCGGACTCGGCCGGGGAGTCTCGGAGCCGCCGCGACGGCTAGTGGCGCGTCGACTGCCGTGTCCCACGACGACAGTATGACCGTACGTGTGGATTTCGTCGCTCAATATGGTGGGTCACTCTTCCCGGGAGGGGACAACCCCGGTGGGATGGCCGAAGGCGAGGTCGCCTCGGTGATCGAATTCATCATGCCCGTCGATGAGCTCGACTGGCTGTACGAACTGCGCATCGACGACACGATCGCGTTCGAGGGGTCGACGAGCGTTGTCTTCGAGAACGTGACGCAGACCCATTTCCAACCCGAGAACCGCCGTTTCGCCGCCCAAGCCAAACGCGCAATTACCAAACGAACCCATTTGTGAAGTACCACTTCATCCACCCGAGTCGCGCGGACTCCCCGCGACTCGGGTCCATGACGATCTTGGCGGAGTTGTCGTCCGTGCTCCGGATTCGCCACGTACACGAGGGGCTGCGTACCACGACGGGTGGCAGGTCAGGTTCCGTGGTCTCGCTTGTGACCCTGCGAATTGGATTCGCCGATTCATGCCCACCCGCCCACGCGAGCGTGGGCTTGGCGGCCTGACGCGGGTTTCGATTGCGTGTACAATTGGGTGCTGTGTCCAGGATCGTCTTATTTGAAGATGCCGGTTTCGCCAACCTGCTGCCCGCGCTGTATTGGCGCACCGTGTTCGAGCTGCGTTGCGGTCGCGAGACCCTCCGAGAGCGCATCGAGCGTCTCACGGGGCAAACGGTCTCCGGGCTGTGGACTCGGGCGTGGATGGCCGAGGTGACGGCCGAGCGATCGCGCATCCCGGTCAACGGGGCGATCTCGCCGGGTGACATCCTGGTGAACGGTCGCTGGGTTCCGGACGATGGGCATGTCTTTCCGGCGTCACCGGCCGTCGGCCGATGCGGAAACGACATCGCGTACGTGGTGTGTAGTGACGCGTTGGCCGAGCACTTGGGACCAGAGCACTTCCTCGATCCGGACGGTCAGTCGGACCTGCTCGAAGCGATGCCCGCCGAGGGCGTGGGCGGTGTGATGATCCGCTACCCGTGGAATCTGATTGCCAAGAACATCGAGTTGTTGGGGGCTGATTGGTCGGTGGGCGGCTCCGCCATCGACGGGGAGGTGCATTCGTCGGCCGTTCTGCTGAATGGGGAATCCATAAGAATCGACGCGGGGGCTCGCGTGATGCCCGGTGCGGTGATCGACGCGACGAAGGGTCCGATCGTGCTGGAGACGGGTGTGACCGTCGGGCCGCACGCTTATGTGGCCGGACCGGCGCACATTGCGGCGGGCAGTTCGATCAGCCCACACGCGCACGTTCATGGCGGCTGCTCGATTGGCCCGGCGTGCAAGATCGGCGGCGAGGTGGACGCGTGCGTGTTCCAGGGGTACTCGAACAAGCAGCATGACGGGTTTCTCGGTCGTTCACTGGTCGGCAGTTGGGTGAACCTCGGGGCGTCGACGGTCAATTCGGATCTCAAGAATACCTACGGGTCGGTTCGCGTGCCGCTTCATGGGGACATGATCGATACCGGGGAGATGTTCGTGGGCGCGGTGATCGGTGATCATACCAAGACGGCGATTCGCACGACGATTCCCACGGGCGCGGTCATCGGTTTCGGCGTGAATGTCGCGTGCAGCCGCATGCTGCCGCAGTTCGTGGGGTCGTTCTCGTGGATCACGGACCGCGGTGTGGTGGAGGGTGACTCCGATCGACTGGTGGAAACGGCCCGCAAGACAATGGCCCGGCGTGATGTGACGCTGAGGGCCGCCGAAGCAACCTTGTTTGAGAAGCTGCCGCAGCTTGTCGCGTACTTCGAGCCGGCCTTGAGCGCTCAGCAGCGGTTGTTCGAGGGGACTTTCCGCGGTCGCGATGCGGCCGCGGTGGCCCAGACCGAAGGTCCAGAGTTGCGGTAGGAGTCGGCGACGGGCCGATTCTCAAGCGACGCAACCGGTGTTACCGATGTTGGGGGCATGGACGGACACGATAGCCGTGTCGCGCGGGGTTGAATGGAGTATGTGTGCGATGCGTAAGCTGGCGAGTCGATCGGTGATCGGGGTGTTCTGTGTTCTCGCAGTGGCGGGGTGCGATCAGGCGACGCTGCTGAACCAGTCCGCGACGTTTGGCCCCGAGGGTAGCGGCGGTGCCGCCGGCGCGCCGTTGCAGTCCGGTCTGCGCGGGCTGGTGCGCGTGGTGATCGAGAACAACACGCCCTTTCGGGCATTGTTTTCAACCGGTGTGTTCGACAACACCGACGAGCTTACGACGCCGGTGTTCTTTCAGTTCAGCCCGAATAGCCAAATCATTGCCGCGAACGCGCAGGCGACGCTCGAGGGCAACTCGGATACCGGTGTCATGACCTTCCCTTGTGCGCGGGTGTTCTCCGTGGGGAGTCGGTCGTTGATTGGTCTGATCGACGAGAACCCAGGTCCGGTGGCCGGCGTCATTGATGCGGCCGCTCTGCTTGACGGTGTGGGCTTTTCCAGCGAGGGCATCACGAGCACGGACAACGCCACTCCGCGCGAGGGATTCGCCCGCGGCTTTGAGGCGTTGCTTGGCGTGGACTTCAACTGCGGCTCGCTGTTGCACGTGAACCTCGAGATCGCCGACGTGGGTCCTGATCGGTTCGTTGTTGAGCTCTTCGAGGTCTTTCCGGCCGGACGGGACGACAACGGATAGCGAGCGGCTCTCCATGCCGCTTCCACGGATTCGCAGTGAGCGATGACGGCCGCTCCTCACGGTCGCGGCTCGTTCGGACGAGGGCGAACGCTCTTTGCACGTGTGTTTGGCGTCGCTTAGGATGCCGGGTATGGATCTAGAGCGTATCGAATCGGCCGTTCGTGAGATCCTCATCGCGGTGGGCGAGGACCCTGATCGCGAGGGGCTCGCCGAGACGCCGTCCCGCGTGGCGCGCATGTATCAGGAGTTGTTCAGCGGGCTTGATTCCGACCCCGGGGAACTGCTGAAGGCACGGTTTTCCGAGACCTATGACGAACTCGTCGTGCTGCGCGACATCCCTTTCAATTCGATTTGCGAGCACCATCTCATGCCCTTTGAGGGCAAGGCCGCGGTCGCGTACCTGCCGGACGGAAAGGTCGTTGGCATCTCCAAACTCGCCCGCGTCGTCGAGAACTTCGCCAGGCGCCCGCAGGTGCAGGAGCGTCTCACGTCCCAGGTCGCCGACCTGCTGGTGGACCGGCTTCAGGCCAAGGGGGTGGCGGTGGTGATCAAAGCCGTGCATGCGTGCATGACCTGTCGCGGGGTCAAGAAGGCCGGCAGCGTCATGATTACGTCTGCCATTCGCGGGAAGTGCCGCTCCGATCCTCGG
>JAJDDR010000004.1 GCA_029260255.1 Phycisphaerae bacterium | reverse complement strand
ATGCGAGGCTCACACCAATGACTGCACCGACCAGAACGACGAAGATTAGGATTAGCGAAACCGTGAGCAATCGGTTTCTTCGGGCGAACTTGCGAAGTTGGTATGCGGCACTGGCTGGTCGGGCGACAATGGGCTCGTCGCGGACGTAATGGCCGATGTCCGCGCTAAAATCCGACGCCGACTGATAGCGCCGCTCGCGGTCCTTCTCCATCGCCTTGTGAACGATGGTCTCCACATCGCCTCGGAAGAGTCGTTTGACCGAACTCATCGGCGTTGGCTCTTCATCGCGAATGACTCTCGCCGCCTCGTAGATCATCTTGTTGCTCAGATCGTACGGAAGGCGTTCGGCCAGGAGCTGATAGCAGACCACACCGAGCGCATACACGTCAGAGCGAGTATCCAGAGCTTCGGGGTCGCCCTCGATCTGTTCCGGGCTCATGTAGCTGATCGTGCCGATCAGCTGTCCGACATCGGTTCGCATGGTTGTGGCCTGGACATCGGAATCCGTCGCGCGCGCCACGCCGAAGTCAAGTATCTTGGGTTGCCCCGATTCATCCACCAAGATGTTTCCGGGCTTGAGATCACGGTGGATGACACCTTTCTGGTGCGCGTGATGGACGGCATCGCACACCCTGCTCATCAGTATCAGCCGATCGCGGGTGCCGAGGGCATGCGTTTTCGCGTACTCCGTGAGCGGAACGCCCTTCACATACTCCATCGCGAAATAGGGACGACGACCGCTCTCGGTATCTGCCAACCCCGCGTCGAAGACCTGAGCGATGCCGATGTGTTGAAGTCGGCCCAAGATGTGCGACTCGTATTCGAACCGCTTGAAAACACTGTTCGACCGCGCCCCCGGTCGAATTACCTTCAGCGCCACGCGTCTCCGGGGATTGTCTTGCTCGGCTAGGTACACGATCCCCATGCCACCTTCGCCGAGAACTCCGAGGATCTTGAAGTTGCCTATCCGCGAAGGAACCGGAAATGCCGGATGTTTTGAACCTGTAACAACCTCGGCTGGCTCAATATCGAAACCCTCACCCAATGCCGGTGTTGCCAGAAAGTGCGGATTCTGCGAGTCTTCCCGGAGCATCGTCTCAATGTCGGCGAGTAGTTCAGGATCGCCGGCACATTGCTGATTCAAGAACGACGCACGCTTCTCTTCACGCAACTCGCACGCCGCCAGAAAGACCTGGGTCACTCGGTCGTGACGTTCCGCTTCGTTCATCGAGGGCGCACACTCCTTTCGTCCTTCAAAGCGTAAAAACGTCGCGAGACGGGCAGCCAGAAAGGCAGAATCCGTGCCGACTATGCACGCATCCGTCCGGCCAACCACGCTCGTGCTGCGCGCCAATCGCCCTTGATCGTACGGGCCGACACTCCCAAGAGTTCAGCCACCTGCTCAACGCTCATTCCGGCGAAAAACCGCAGCTGGACAACGCGTGATTGTCGCTCGGAACGTCTGGCCAACTCGCTCAGGGCCTCGTCGAGCGCGATCATATCGAGATCGCCTGACGATACTCCGTGGAGTTCCTCGTTGAACTCGATTTTCCTCGCACCGCCGCCGCGTTTCACCGTCTTGTGCCTGCGCGCGTGATCGACCAGAACCTTGCGGATCTGTTGCGCAGCGAGCGCAAGGAACTCGGATCGGCCTCGCCACTCGATGTGCTCTGCATCCACGAGTCGAAGATACGCCTCATGCACCAGCGCGGTCGGCTGCAGCGTGTGATCCGGCCGCTCGCGCTTCAGACGTGACGCCGCCAGGGAACGTAGCTCGTCGTAGATGAGGGGCAAGAGCGAGTCTGCGGCGGATCGCTCACCCCGCCCAAGCCGGTTGAGAAGCAGCGTTGTTTCGTCGGGACTGGCCATGCTTACGCGGCATTATGACAATAATGTCGCCGGTTTTCCAGAGCCTGCGTCTACCCCGTGTGTGATGCAACGAGCGTTCGGCTACGAGGTTGCGAGCGGTTAACGCACGGACAACGCCCTGACCGCAAAGAAACGCCGAAATCCCCAGGAATACTGTGCCCAAAGTGCATCGTTTCTTCGCTTCATACTCTTGAGGAGTGATCGGTGCTGCAGAGAGTGGGCACCCGTCATCGGTACGCTGAGTGGGGGCGATGCCTTCCACCCGCAGCCGGCATCGCCGCGTCGGCCGCAAGTGCGTCGCTCGGTGACAGCGTGGTGATACGCCAATCGGCCGGTTCCCAGCGTAAGGGTGGACGACGAAGCGCAGCGTCTGTCGAGGATCGGCCGAAATGGGAATGGTCTTCGCGGTTCGAAGCGTTTGGAAGGCCATGGTGCAGGGCTTTGCTCTACAGTCTCGCTCGTTTTGATACAGTGTGTGCATTGGCTGGACGTCTGCGGCCCGGACGATCCCGCTCTTCGCGTTGCGAGCCCGCGAGTGCACTTCAAACCCATCTGAGGAGGAATACGATGCAAGTTGCCCGTGCAGCCAGGAATGTGCTTATCCCGGCTACGGTCCTCTCGATGCTCGCGCCGACGCCCTCGGCCTTGGCACCGGGTCGACCATCGTCGGAACGAACAATGACTTCTACCTCGAACTAGACCCGATGACTGGCGAGGCAACGCCGATTTCGGGAGTTGGTCTGGCGGGCTTCAGGCCTACTCCTGGAATGGCTTTCGATCCGAATGCGAATACCCTCTACGGGACAAGCTCGGGGCAGCTTATCACGATTGACCCCACGACCGGTGAGGGAGCGTGCGTCAGACCTCTCGGGTTTCGGGGCGGGTGATAACCCTAATTCGCTGGCGATCGGGGACTTGGACGGCGATGGCGACCTCGACATGGCCGTGGCAAACCGGAACAGCGACAACGTCTCGGTCCTGCTCAACCAGGGCGACGGAACGTTCGCGGATGATGTGGCTTACGATGTCGGTGGCGTCCCTTGGTCGGTGGCCACTGGCGACCTGGACGGCGACGGCGACATCGACTTGGCCGTGGCGAACGCCGAGGTTAGCGGGGACAGCGTCTCGGTCCTGCTGAATCAAGGCGACGGCACGTTCGCAGGCAATGTGCCCTACGGTGCGGGTTATTTTCCTGCATTCGTTACGATGGGCGACCTGGATGGCGATGGCGACCTCGACTTGGCGGTGGCGGATGCGGGATTCCCTAAGGGACCAGGAACAATGGTGTCGGTATTGTTGAACGACGGCGACGGCACGTTTGTAGACGATTCGCTCTACAGGGCGGGTGATTTCACTGTCTCTTTGGCCATCGGCGACTTGGACGCCGACGGCGACCTCGAGCTGGCGGTCGCCAACACCCTGGGGCGACAACGTCTCGGTTCTGCTGGGCGGATGCACTCCGTGACCGCGCTGGCTGACGCCGCGTCCGTGCATGGCGATGAATTGCGAATTATTGGAACGCGCTAATCAAGAGGAGACCAGCCATGAATCAGAGGGGATGCAACCAAGCAAGCATGATTCTCGCGCTGCTGCTGGCGCCGAGCGCGCACTTGGCGAACGGGCAAACCCTACCGAGCAGCTTCCTCCTGGCGTCTTGTGGGACGGTCGGAAACAGGGATTGGGGCCTTGGCATTCAGGATGTTCAGTCCGGCCCCGGGGAGTCCGCTGCACGACTTCGATCGAGACGGCGCGTCGGATTCGATCCCGCTCGCAAAGAGTGCGCCCGACTCGGCAGAAGCCCATTTCGAGGTTCGCTTTGTCGATGGCGAAACGGCCTCGCCGCCGGAGGAGGTGAGGTTCGCACCCAACACCAACGGCGGTGTTGCAGCATACGATAGAATAAATACATGGTCAGCCAAGACAATGCCAACGGAGGCCTTGACCCAAGTCTAGGAGACGTACGTCTCTATCAAGAGTATCGGGTTAACAGTACAGCGCAAAGTTACTCTCCAGGCATGACCTGATCTGATCCACGTCGATCCCTGATTTGGACAGCGTTTCTCGCGTGGTTTTGGTGTGGCTGAGCTTGGCCTCGGTGTTGCGGCCAGGGCCAGCGCGCATAACTGGGTAAGATAGGTGGTCTGGCGCGATCGCGCGTCATCGACTATCCTTGACGCATGCTTGCCGCATGGAGCGGCAAGGCCAATGCACAAGGAGTCAAGCGATGGCCAAGAAGACCGT
>JAJDDR010000300.1 GCA_029260255.1 Phycisphaerae bacterium | reverse complement strand
GCGCGGCGCCGTTGATCGTGATTGTTTGCGTGATGACCTGCTGCGTCGTACCGCAAAGCCGCGTGAGAATCCGACGCGCGCCATCGACGTCGACCGGTTTTCCGAACACCTCGTCCTCGATCGCCACGACCGTATCGGCACCGATGATGATGCCGCACACGCCGGTCTTCATCACGCTCCGCGCCTTGAAGAAACTCAACGCCTCCGCCCGCGCATGTGGCGGAACGTCCGGACCGAAGTCGTCCGGTTCATGGAGCGGAGGTTCGACGATGCCGAACTCGTAGCCCGCGTCGCGCAGCAGCTGCGCGCGACGCGGACTGGCGGATGCGAGAACCAGCGGCCTGTTAACTGTGACGCGGTCAATCATGGGTTACGTTTCATCGGGTCTGTCGGAATTGTACGCTGCGGAGCCGTCAGGCGACAGGCCGGCGGGCTCGAATCCCTTTGGTGAATTGCCGGCGCGATTGCCGCTCCGCCCGAGCCTCCAGATGAGAGGCCCGCCGCCGCCGGTAATCGGTCACCAACCACCGGGAAACGAAATAGCAGATCGTCCCCGTGATGAAACCGACCAACACGCACCCCGCCCACAACTCCGCGCCGAAGAGCGTGACACTTGACGCGACACTCACCCAGTATTCGAACTCCAGCATGCGGGCCCACTCGAAGGCGGGCAGAGCCGCCACAGGATCGACCGCATCCTTGGAGCTTCCCACGAGCCCCGCGCCGATTCGGTGACACAGCCAGTAGATCGGAGGCGCGGTGACGATGTTCGTGATCCAGACCATCGGCACGGTGGCCAGTTTGTTCGCGCCGAAGGCGGCGGCGACCGCGATGGCAATGAACGTCTGAAACCCGATCGTCGGCGTGAACCCGACGAAGATCCCAATGGCGACACCCAGGGCGATGCAGTGCGGCGTGTCGTTCGCATGCAACACCTTGTGAATGAACAGCCTACGGAGTTTTCGCCAGCGCGCCGTCACAGGTACCCCGGGGGTCAGGAGGCGTGGTCGACCGAGTTCGCTCGGCGCACCACTCCTATAATGTATCGGTCGAAAACAGGTTCGTCTGCGCCTTGCGCTAGATTTCTTGCCGTGCCAACCCCGTTTCGCCAGGCGTCTTGCTACGCCCCTCCGTGGAATTGCCCAACGCGGCCACTACGCCGCGAACGACGTCGTTGACGGTGACATCCTCCATGCACCGGTGATCATAGGGGCAACGGGCCAGTTGTTTCAAGTAGCAGGGTGCGCAGTCGAGATCCGCCTGGATCACCGCCTCGCGTTTCCCGTACGGACCGGTGCGAACCGGGTTCGTCGGACCGCCGATCGCAACGAGCGGTCGATCGAGTGCGGCCGCGATGTGCATCGGCGCGGAATCATGGGCAATAACGACCGCCGCGCGCTCGGTCAGAGCCACCGCGTCGCGAATCCCCGTCGATCCGGCCAGGACAGCCGGGGCAACGCCGGACTCCGCCGCGATTCGGGCGCAGAGCTCACCCTCGCCGGGATCGCCCATGAGGATGCTCGGCAGCCCGTGGGTGCGGGCGAGGATGCGAATCGTCTCGGCAAACCGCGCCGGTGACCACCGTTTGGTTTCCCATCGCGCCCCGGGCCAGACGCTGACAAACCGGCCGGCAAGATTCACACCCGCGGTCGACGCGACTTCCTCCGCCCGTGCGCGCTCGCCGACCGTGACCGCAAGATCAAACCGCATCGGGACATCCTCGAACCCGAGAACCCGACTGACGAGGTAGTTCTTGTCGGCCGCGTGCATGTTCGCATCGGGGACGCGCACACGGTGGTTGTAGAATGCCCAAGCGAACTCGCGTGCGGGCGCGAAGCCGATGCGAACCGGCGCTCCCGTGACCATCGCGAGGAACCCGCTCCGAAACAGCCCCTGGAGATCGATGACCAGCTCGAAATCGCGACGCCGGAGGTCGCGTGTGAAATCGATGAACCCGGTCGTCGCCGCGAGGCTCCGACCGAATCGGCTGTAGCGGGCTCGGTCGAAGAGGATGGTCTCATCGAGGTCCGGATGGGCGTCGATCAGCGGCGCGAACGGCTTGGCGATGAGCCAACTGATCGTCGCGTCACGGAAGCGCTCGCGCAGTCCATGCAGGACCGGCAACGCGTGGACGACGTCTCCCAGCGAACTCGGCTTGATGATCAGAATGCGATCGAAGCGGCGCTCGCACAACGCGGCGTTGGCTGCCGATTCGCTCATGGGTCGGGGACCTCTCCGGCGGGGCGCCAGACGAAATCTCCGCCGAGAAGTTCGCACGGCTTGAAGTTCGTTTTGTAGTTCATCTTCCGTGAACCGCTGACGTAGTAGCCGAGGTAATAGTACGGGATTCCGTAGCGGCGACAATAATCGAGCTCCCAGAGAATAGAGAACGTGCCCAGGCTCCGCCGGCGCAGGGCGGGGTCGAAGAACATGTAGACGGTGCTGAGCGCGCCCGGGCACCGATCAGCGATACTGACGCCGAGCAGGCGCCGGCCAACACGGTAGGCGAACTCCCAGGTCTCGGTGGGCGAAGTGTAGAGGAATCGAAGGAAGTCGTCGTACTCGGTGGACATCGCTTCGTCGTGCTGGTCATCCACGTAATCCGAAAAGAGCTTCCATTTCAGTTGCGTCGGGTTCGGCTCCTTGGTGACGCTGACGCGCAGGTCACTGTTGCCGCGCCATACGCGTTGCTGCGAACGAGACCGCGAGAACGTCACGACGGGCACCCGCAGGGGACGGCACTGCCGACAACGCGCACACGCCGGGCGATACACGACCTGGCCGCTTCGCCGAAATGCCCGGTCCATGAGGGCGCCGTAGATGCCGGCGTCGAGATCCTCGACCGCAAACCCCTCGTTCCGCGCCGTCTGGTCCGGCAAGTAGGGGCAATCGCGGTCCTCGTCGACGGGGAGCGCCTGCTCGGCGAGAAACCGGTCGACGAGGCGATGCGTGGTTGTATCCTCGTTGGCCGACATCGCTTCATGCGCCCGTCGCAGCCGCGGCGGGAATCAACAACCCGGGCCAACCGAACTCGACGATCCAGACGACGAGCGGCGGGAGGAATAGCGCGGGCAGCATGTCGGCTACGGGGATCTTCTTGATCTCCAACAGCAGCAGCGCCGTGGCCAGCAGGATGATCCCGCCGACGACGTTCATCAACTGCTGCGACAGATGCGGAATCGACGACGCGAAGAAGTAGGCACCCACCGACAGTGCGCCTTGAAACACGAGAACGGTGACGACGCTGAAACAGACGCCCAGTCCGAGGCTGGCCGCCAGTGCGATAGAGCAGAACAGATCGAGCAGCGACTTGATCATCAGCAGGCTGGGGTCGCCGTTGGCGCCGTTCTCGAAGCATCCGAGAAGCGTGAGCGGTCCGACGCAGAAGATCACGCTGGCGGTGAGGAACCCCTCGGCGAACCTGCCGGCGTCGCCGCGACCGAAACGACCGTGAATGAACCCGCCGAGGTTCTCGATGCGCGCTTGCAGTCGCAGCCACGTGCCGATGAGACAGCCGACGATCAGCGATCCGACCGTGACCATCGCCAGAGTGGCGCCGTAGGTCTTTCCGGCGGGTCCCTGCGGCGTGTACATCGCGACGGTGTCGCGCAGCACCAGAACACCGGCGTCAATTCCGAGCGTGATGGTGACCAGACCCAGGGCGTCGAGGACGATGCGCTGATACCTCTCGGGCAGCTTCCCGGACAGCGCGAGCCCGAGCGTCGAGCCGGTGGCGACCGTCGCGACGTTGAATACGGTTCCGTTGAGAATGGCCCACATGTGCTTGTCGCTCTAGCGTGTCGCCTTGGTCAACGTGGCGGGGGCCGCGGAATCTACCGATCGAGTCCGCCCTTGAGGGGTTTCTTGCGTTTTCGTTGGGGTTTCGCGGGTTCAGCGTCCGACTCGCCAACGTACTCCGCCATGGCGGCCAGTTGCTTGATCGAGAGGGAGATGCGTTTCTGGTCTTCGTCGACGCTGAGGACTTTGACCTTCACGACGTCACCGTCTCGCACGACTTCGGCGGCGCTGCGAATGTGCGTGTCGGACAACTCGCTGATGTGGATCAGTCCCTCGACGCCGGGGGTCAGTTCCACGAACGCGCCGAACTCGGCAATGCGCGACACCGTTCCCTCGACGACGCTGTCTTCCGCCCAGCGAACGGAAGCGCCTTGCCAGGGGTCTTCGCCGACGCGCTTGATGGACAGCGCGATGCGCTTCTGGTCCAGGTCCATCGAGATCACGCGGAGTTGGACGACGTCTCCTTCGCTGACCACGTCGCTCGGGTGGTTGATGCGGCGCAGGCTCATTTCGCTGATGGGAATCAGGCCCTCGACGCCCTCGGTCAACTCGGCGAACGCGCCGAAATCCATCACGCGCACGATCCGAGCGCTGACGATCGAGTCCACCGGCCACTGGTGCTCGACGCCGTCCCACGGGTCGGCCAGGATCTGCTTGAGTCCGAGTGCGAACTTCTTTTCCTCGCGATCGATCTTGAGGACCATCAGCTCGAGTTCCTGCCCCTCTTTGACCACGCTCTTGGGATCTTCGATACGCCCGTGGCCCATATCGCGGACGTGCAGCAGTCCGTCGGCACCGCCGATGTCGACGAAGGCGCCGTAGGGCATGATGGTGCGCACCTTGCCGGTGACGCGTTGCCCTTCGGTGAGCGTTTCGAAGAGCGTCTCGCGCGCCTTTTCCGCTTCGGCCTTGAGCAGGGCGCGTCGCGACACGACGAGCTTCTTCTCGGATCGGCGGAACTCCATGACGTGGCATCGCATCTTCTGATTGTAGAACGAGCCCAGATCCTCGGACTCGACGCGCTCGACGCCAATCTGGCTGATGGGCATGAAGGAGGGGATGCCGTTGATCTTAATCTCGATCCCGCCCTTGTTGTGCCCCGTGACGATGCCCTCGACGACCTGTCCGACCTGGAGCGTGTCCCAGGATGCGGCCATGATGGCGTCCTTGCGCGAGAGCTTGAGTAGCCCTTCACTTTCGTCGAATCCGATGACGGTCACCTCAATGGTGTCGCCAACCTCAGGGATGGGGTCGTCGCCGAGTTGCCGGACGGGCAGGATGCCGGTGCTCTTCTGACCCATCTCGACGAGGATGTCGTCCCGCTGGACCGCGACGACGGTGCCGCGGCGAACGTCGCTCGCGTCGGCCGCCTGATCTTGCCGAGGTTCGTCGTCGGCCATGTCGAAGAGGCTCATGTCTCCCAGCGCCGCTTCCAATTCGTTCTGGAGTTCGGCGTCGAAATCATTGTTCGGGTTCATGGTGCGTTCAATCCGTGTCCTGGATCACCGCTGTGTGTTCGGATTCCCCGTGGACCCGTACGCTCAATGGTGTGCGTGATGCGTTCGTCGCCATGCGAGGGGCGAACCAAGCCTCTATTTTGGGGTAATGAACGGTCTGCTGTCAATCGACGCGGAACGTAGCACGGTTGTGCGGGTCCGTGGCACCTCAGGGGGAATCCCGGGGAGAGCGGCCGCCCCGGCGATCCGCGAGGTTCACGCGTGATGACGGTCGCGGCACGGCGGGAGCCTCGCCTACCCGGGATACAGCGATCCCGAGGGGAGCGCCGATTCTCCCGCGGATTGCCGCTGGCGGAATAGTTCCAGCGTAGCTTTAAAATGGGTTCGTTTGGTAATTGCGCGTTTCGTTTGCGCGGCGAAACCGCGGTTCTCAGGCTGGCAACGGGGCTCCTGGGCGCAGGCCGCTCCATGACTGTCGCGGTTCGGATGGGTGGCTTCGTTTGGCGCATGCGGATTTGTCCTTGCGGCGCGCGGGGTTCGTTGTCGGTGGCGGGGGTCGCGCGCAGCATCCCTTCATTGCAATAACGTCATGGGTGATCCGCGGCAATCTTCCGCCAGAGCGCGCGCCCGTGTTTCTGCGTCAAATCGCAGACAATCTCGCTGGTGCCATGATGTGGTTTTTCTGTTGACTGGGGATAGTGTCGACAGCTAGTACTGCGACACGCGTGAATTGATGAGTCGATGGCAAAACGGGTGCCACTGGCGGCTTGTCCGCCAGTGTGATGAGCAGAAGCACTGGCAGCAAGCTGCCGGTGGCACCCATCAAT
>JAJDDR010000299.1 GCA_029260255.1 Phycisphaerae bacterium | reverse complement strand
AATCCGAGGCGCCGACTTCATGGGTTCATCCTCCTTCCGGAGAACGAAACCCGTAAAAAACTCGTAAAATTCCTCAAATACGAGGCACTACACTAGCGCCGGCGGAGTCGGGCTGCGCGTACGGTCACGCCGTACGAGAATCCGATCGGTTCCGGTCCACACGGGAACCACGGAGGGCTACCGGTGGATCTACGGGGAGGGTCGTCGGTGTTTTGATTTACATGATGACCCGTGGAGTTTGCTTGAAGGAAGCACGGGGGCGCCAAGTTGTGACGACCGACGCCCCCGCACGAGTGGAACGATCCGAAGATCGTTACCGGCGGCTCTCCCCGTACCCTTTCGGACACAGGAGGAACCGAGATGAATGGTAGCCTCACGTCAGACAAGCCACAAGTTTGGATCACGCGGCGCAAGAACCCTAGCGGCAAGCGGTCGCACACCGTTCGTTGGATCATCGACGGCAAGTGTCGGTCCAAGGCGTGCGGGTCGGATCGCGAGCGAGCCAACGAGTTCCGCCGTCAGAAACTGAAGGCGTTACACGAGGGCATCGACGATGAACTGCACCCCGTTACGTGGGGCGCGTTCGTCGACAAGTTCATGGCCATGTACCGGCTCGAAAACGCCGCGTCGTCGTGCGTCGACATGCAACACGCACTCGACCAATTCGCGGAGGCATGCGGGCCCGCGGGACCGCACTCGGTCACGTACAACATGGTCCAGGAATTCCGGCAGGCGTTGACGCAGCCATCCAAGGAACTGGACGCCAAGGGTCGACCGAAGCGGCGGGCGGTCAAGCCGATCACGATCAACAAGAAGGTCAAGGCCCTGCGGACGGCGATCCGTGAGGCCAAGCGCATGCGACACACGGACCGTGTGCCGGACTTCAAGCTGTTCGAGACACCGGAACCGACGCCAGACCCGTTCACGCCCGAGCAACGGAAGACGCTGTTTGAGTCGCTACCCGACGCGAAGTGGAAGGCGTTCGCCGAGTTGGGCTTCACGACGTCGGCACGCAAGATGGACATCGTCGCGCTGCAGTGGGAACACATCGACTTCGAGGGCCGCTGCCTGCTGATTCGAGAGAAGAAACGCCAGCGGCTTGATCCGCGCCCACGATGGGCCGCGATGACCGACGACGCCTACACGTACCTTCGAGAACTCTTCGAGGCCACGCCGAAAAGAGTCGTCAACGGTCAGTACGTTCCACGAATCCCGTGGGTGTTCACGACGCCGGCGGGCAAGCAGTGGAAATGGAACATCAACCGCCAGTGGGGCAAGCTCCTGGAGAAAGCAGGCATCGCCCGTCACACGGTCCACGACATGCGAAAGACCGCGCCCAGCGACATGGAGCGGTGGGGCTACGGCGAAAAGACCAAGCAGTCGGTCACTGGCCACAAGTCGGGACAGGTGATGCGCGATCACTACATCCGCGTGGATCAAGACCAGATTCGCGAGGCGGCTGAGCGTGTGTCGCAGGAGAAGCGTCGTGCGTAGGACAGCGCATATCACAGCGCATTTTCTGCGGGTCCTGGGAAAATCCGCGTTTCTGACTACGCCGCAGAGGATTCGAACCTCTAACCTTCGGTTCCGTAGACCGATGCTCTATCCAATTGAGCTAGCGGCGCTCGGGGACCGCGCAGTCTTACAAACGAATCGCTTGCCGTCAACCGTCGGGGCGGCGAAAATGCCCCCTGGGGACCGCACCGAGCGCCACGCAGCAAGACCCGAACGCACCCATTCTGGGATCGAGCATCCGCTTGATTTCGGACGTGACCATCCCTCGGATTCGTCGGCTTGATCACCTGGCCGGTCCTGTGCTAGTATCCGGATACGGTTCACGCTCGGACGGTCGGCCCCGCGGCTGATGGCCGAGTGAGCACGGCGGCGTACCCAAGTGGACTAAGGGGACGGATTGCAAATCCGTTATACGTGGGTTCGAATCCCACCGCCGCCTATCAAAAAGGCCGTTTTCGGTACGCCAAACCGAAACGGTGGCAGGATGGTGGCAGGATTCAACCCGCCACCGCACGTCGAATACGAGCAACACCGGCCCGCATGTCGTCCATCGAGACCCAGTTGTAGAACCGTAGCGTCGTCTTGATGTCGGCGTGTCCCGCGAGTTTCTGAACGGTCGGCAGCGATACGTTCGCACGTATCAAGCGAGTCACGTAGGTACGCCGCAGGTCGTGCGGCGTGAACCGTGCGACGCCCGCCGTGTCGATTAGCTTATCCCATCGCCGTTGCATCGGCTTGTCCATACCGACGAACGGTCCCACCGCCTGCATCGTCTGAACGCGAACACGACGCAGCGCGTCAACGACATCGGGGTTGATGGGCACGATGCGGTCGCGGTGACTCTTCGTGTCCGTGAAGTGAACCTGCGGCTCGTTGCCATCCAAGCGTATCCGATCCCACGTCAGCCCGAGTAGTTCGGACCGTCGCCCACCGGTGCCCAACGCCACGACGACGAACGCCCGCCATCGGTAGCCGAACAACTCTTCGGCAGCGTCCAGGACCGCCGTTTCCTCATCGTCCGTCAGGATGCGTGGGGGGGTGTCCTCGACGGACTTGAACAACGCACGGTCCACAGGGTTCTTTGCCGCGTAACCTCGCTTGATGGCCTTCATGAACGCCCCTTGCAAGTACGTCAGCTTTTGGTTGACGGTTGCCGGTGCGGCTTCGTCCTCTTCCATCCGGGTGACGAACGCCTCGATCATTGAGTACGTGACGCTCGACGGTCGCGACGGGTTGAACATCTTACCAAACTGGACCAACGCACAGTTTGCACTATCGCCGTTCCGCTTGCCCCGTGCCCGCAGCTTGGCGACGTGATCGTCCACGAACGCGGACCACGTGATACGCTTGACGCTGGTGTAGCTGCCGTCCGACAACTCGCCTTCCAGCTTCGCCGCTTGGGCTTGCGCCCGCTTGCCGTCCGTCCCGACCTTGCGTGACTTCCACCGCCGCTCCGTCGGACATTGCCAGCGCAGGTGATACGTTGTCACCGCCCGCCCGTGCCGCGGTTGGCATCGACGCTTGCGAATCCAGACTCGTGTTTCCATGTCGAATCACTCCGTACATAGCCCGCCCCCGACGGCTGTTGCACAAGACGCCGCAAGGGCATGTTGACACCGCCGGGAACGGGAAACTCGATTGTCATCGCTTGTCGCGACATCTTATGCAACGCCCACACCGTACGCCCCCACCGCCACCGTCGTCAAGTGCCGTCATGAAACCCCTGATTCCAACCCTTCGACGAACGCACGGACATCACTTACCCGCCATCGTCGATGCCGTCCGACCTTGATTCCCGGCAGGGCGCCCACCCGGTGAAGATTCTTGATCGTGTCAGCGCTTACCGCCAGGACGGCCGCCGCTTCGTCGGCGGTCAACACAAGCCGACTCAGCAACTCGCCCGCTCGCTCTCGATCGGGATTTTCGCCGTGCGCGGGTGCCGCCGGTTTGGTTGGGGTCGGTTCCATGCCGTTCATCCTGCAATCAGTGCTTTCATTCTGCCGCGGCCTACGCCGCGTACAGTTGGCCAATCAGTTTCGAGGCCTCGCACTTCGTGATCCCCTCGCGCCAGATCCCTTCACGTTTCAACCGCCACACTTGCTTTGATGTCGCTGGCGACGGGAAAGCCGCTTCGTAGTCGCGCGCCCGGTCAATCAGGTGAGACGCCTCGCCCTTGGTCAGTTTCCGCCCGATGTCCAAGCCGAACCGGCGCAGGTAGTCGGCTTGCTTCTCAGACGCGGGTGCCCAGTGCCACGACGCGGACGGGACGTAGCCTTTGAGGCTCGGCAGTTCCGGCCACGGGCAGACGGACCTCAGGCTCCACGTCAGCGGATGTGAGGTCTCGACCAAGCGTAGCTGTTCGGCCCGCGACTGTTCGGCGTCCATGTAGTCCATGACATCGCCCGCCGCGTTGCGAGACTGAGGTTTGCCGAACAGGTCCAGCACGGTGACCAGTTTGTGGCGCTCACTGTTGTCCGTGATGTCCAGGATCAGGCAATCCGACTTGCCCGGCGCCTGCCGGAGCCCGCGGCCGACACATTGCGTGTAAAGCGGACGGGACGCCGTCGGTCGGGCCATCAGCAGGCACGACACGCCGGGATCGTCGAAACCCTCTGTGAGTACCGCGCAGTTCGTGACGACGTCGATCTTGCCCGATGCGAAGTCCGCAAGTATCTGCCGCCGCTCGTCACGTGGTGTCGTTCCCGTGACACTCGCCGCCCGGATGCCGTCGTCGGTGAACGCTTTGCACAGGTCGTGTGCGTGGGCGACGTCGACGGTGAACGCGATCGCTCGGCGCCCCGTCGCATGCTCGCGGTAGGCGTCGACGACGACTTTGTTGCGCGCCTTCGTGTTGACCGTGCGGGATAACTCGCCGTCCGCGAAGTCTCCGCAGCGGTAGGTCACGCCGTCTAGTGTAGTGCCTCGTATTTGAGGAAAATAGCACACACCAGTCGCGGTTCCCTGATGTGCTACAGAGAACCGAGCCCCCGCGCCCGCTCGGGCA
The DNA here is from genome assembly GCA_029260255.1 of Phycisphaerae bacterium. Classification (GTDB taxonomy): domain Bacteria; phylum Planctomycetota; class Phycisphaerae; order UBA1845; family UBA1845; genus OFTM285. The sequence goes on along the minus strand of JAJDDR010000299.1, from coordinate 6,961 downwards.
TCGTGAACAGACCGAGTTATTGGACCGTGATCCCCGGTCTGCCGCGAGTGGGACGCGATCGGCTGGTGGATTGTCGGCGCGTAACTCAACACGACCAGACCGCCGGTCGAAGAACACGATGCGGCGTATCCCTTAGGAAAGGCATTGTCATGATCGCCATCCCGACAGACCGCCACCGCCACCGACACGCGAACGTGTGCGTTCGCTGGAAGCCCGACCGCCACTGGATGCTTTCCAGCATCGTCGGGCTCGTTGTCGCCGGCGGGGTGAGCGTGGTTTTGTTGCTCAGCCTCTGGTACGCGCCCTGACCCGAACGGCCGGGGACGCACCACCTGCCACCTCCGCAGCGAGGGCGCAGTCGCCTCCGACTTGCGTAAATCCCATACATGAAACCACTTACATCAGAGCGACGCACCCGCAGGGCACGCCGGCAATATTCCGGAAAGGTCCGCGAATACCCACACTGAGTCGTTTCATGAAAAAGATGTCGGCCGTCGCGCCGGGAGATTACGAAATGTTCGGTAACCAGAATCAACCGCAAGTCGTCCAGAGGCGTCGCTCCTTCCTCTCAACCGTCGCACTGGGGCTCAGCGGGGTCATCGTCACGACCCTCCTGTGCGTCACCACGATCGTCCTCTACGGAGCGAGCATCATCGACGCCAAGACCGGCAACATCTTCGAATTCGCCGAAGCCGTGGTCCAGGGTCTCCCCGAACTCGCCGAATCCCTCCCGCCGGCCATCGCCGACGTGCTCAATGATCGCCGGCAACCGGATTACGCCGACCAACTCGACGTGTCCGTCTCGCTCGCCGACGACACCCACCGGCGCGGCATCAGGCCCGTCGTCGTTGTGCGCAACAAAGGTGACGAGGTAGTGTCACTGCTCTCCATGCGCATTGTCGTGATGAACGAGGATGGAGAACCGCTCTCGGAGTTGAACGAGTGGGCCGCAACGCCCTTCGCGGCGGACCACGATTGGCGCGGCCCGCTCCTGCCCGGCGCCCAGCGGCGGTTCGCGACGAATCACCGGTTCGTCGGCAAGAGCCTCTCGGCCGATCATCTCGAGGTCGACTACGAGATCACGGACATCCGCGTCTGGGAAGGAAACGAGACCCGGCCGACGACGCTCACGAGTGTCAGATAACGGCACTCTGCCGGCGACGGAGCAACAGCGCCGACCCACCGAGCAGCACCAGCGTGCTCGGCTCCGGAACCACCGAAATCGTCATCTGCTCGAACACGACCAGAAGCGGATCGAACGGACTGTCCGACACCGTCCAGTTGAACACCGTCAGCCCGGTGAAAGCGTACGTCCCTACGGCGTCCACTATGTCCAGTGACGAAAGCGTGGCGCCCCCGTAGGTCACGAGGAAGTTGCTCACGAACTGCCCGAACCCACCGGTTTCGTCGAGCGGCACCCCGGTCGGAAACGCCGTGTCTTGGACCGGGCGGATGACACTGGCTACACTCGTCGGCATGTCGACGTCAGGTGACGAAAAACCGCCGAGGCAGGCGATTCGCCGGCCGATGAGTTGGCCGACGCGCGTGGTGATCTCGGTGATGATCCCGCTGATCTGCGGTATCGGGGTGGCGGCCACCGGGCTTCCCCGCAAGGCATACAACAACGCGCCGCGGTTCTGGGCCTTGACGGGGTTATACGATCCGACGCCGATCCCCGTGCCGAAGCGCCGGCAGCCAGAGAAGCGAGCGCCGAATCTCACGCTGACGCTGCGCTACGTCACGGAAGGCGCTCTGTACACTGTCACGATCATCCCGGCGTTCATCATGGCCATCTTCATCTACGATCGGCTGACGTTTCGCTATTCGCGCGACGGCTACCTCCGATGTCTGCAATGCGGGCACATCCTCCAGGGGCTCACCGCACCCCGATGTCCCGAATGCGGAAAGGTGATCTAACGCCTCGGTCAGCGCCCGCGCGTGATCTCGATCGGGAACGCCGCCTGATTGCCGGAAATGTCGATCGGCTGTGTGTGCAGTTCATAGGTGAACAGCGCCGAGAACGGCCTCGGGATCACGCGGTTGATGTACTGGTCGACGAAGTCGCCCACCTTGGCGATCGTCGTCTGCGGCACGTACACGATGTCGAGCGGCTGCAGCCGCACGTCGCGATCGAGTCCGGACAGGATGCGGTTCAGATCGACTTCAAGGACGTGTACGCCGTTGCCCGGGCAGGCACGCAGCAAGAGGATCGCGTCGGAGTGCCCCTGGCGCGTCAGTCCGCCCGCGTGAAACACGGCCTGGGCAAGGGTCTCGTTCGGATGCAGCAGGAGCGAGCCGGGTTTGCCGATCTCCCCGCCGAAGTACGCGTAGCGCCCCGATTCCTCCTCGACGATGACCGTGACCGACGGGCGTTTCAGGACGTCGCCGTAGAGCGCATTCAATTCGTCGCGCAGTTCCGACGGCGACTTGAGGGCGGCCACGACATCGCCCACGTAGGCCAGCGAGATCTTGCCGTCCGCTCGGATGGTGACCTCCTGGTCGAGCGTCTTGTCGCTCGGGTATCGAATGGAGAGTTGGTCACCGGGATGAAGAACGTACTTGGCAGGCTGATCGGGATCGAACACCGTACCGACCAACGAGGGCCGTGGAGCTGCGCGGCAACCCGTCAGCACGGCGCAAGCCAGCATCACGCAGAGCCGAGCCACCCACGAGATTGTGGTCCGTCGAATCGCACGGACCTGTCCACCGGTACGCCACCCACTCGGATTCTGTCGCACGCTCATCCACTCGCTCTGAATTGGGTTGCGTGGAAACGCCGGCCTAGATCGGCGGCAAGACCACGTTAAGGAAATCGCTCAACACCGCGCTCGCGACCTCGGCGATCGCACTGCCGAAGAGGTTTTGAAAGAAATCGTCCGGCAGACAACCGCCGATCTGGAGCAGCGTCGCCGGGCACGCCAAGTACAACAACCGTCTCATAAATTGTTCACTCCCAGAGCTTTATCGGATGCGCCAGTCCGAAACAGCACATTTTGGGCCATCTTCTCTCTGCGTCGCTCTCATGTCGCCCAGAAGCAGGTCCGCAAGCAGGAGCGGTTATTAGGGAGCATCGGTCGATGCCTGTCAACGCCGGCTCCCAGGGCCGGTATTGACGTACGCCGGTGCAGCCGAAATCGCGTGCTTGAAGTGGGGATTACTGGGTTCTTGCCTCGCGGGGGCTGTAGGGTGTGACCATAGTTGGTGGCAGTGGGGAATCCGTCCGCCCGGGCTTCAAGCGCACGGGGTGCCACAAGAGAAGGGCACCCCCATGAAGAACCGTCGAGATCGTATTCGTTCGACCATGCATCCGCAGATTACGCAGATTGATGCGCCCGGTATCTTCCGCCGCCGACCGATGGTGGTCACGAGGATGGCTGATGAGACCCAGAGAGACGAGCGCAGAGTTTGCACGGTTTGAGGCGGTTCGGGGGCGTTTCGAGCTCTGGCGCAGAACGCGCCATGGACGTGCGCGCATCCCCGAGAGGTTGTGGGCATCAGCGGTGAAGCTCGCCGCGGCGTACGGATTGTGCCGGACGACGCGGACGCTCGTACTTGACTACAACGCGCTGAAGCGACATGTCGGCGTTTCCGGCCCAGGCGACTCGCACGGTGACAGTGCGAGGATCGCCCGACGAAGAATGCCCGGTACGAATACCGCCCGACAGAAGATGGCTACAGCGAAGACAATCCGAACGGAGGCGGCCGGGAAGGAAACGGCGATGACGTTCGTTGAGTTGCCCCCCCTGGAACGGGCCGTGGCGTCGGAGTGCGTCGTCGAACTGGAGCATCCGCGCTGGGCGAAGACGCGGGTCCGCCTCACCGGCTGCCAGAGCCCGGAAGTGGTGGCGGCGCTGAGCCGGAACTTCTGGGGCATCGAGTCATGATTCAGGTCACGCCCCAGATGCGCATCCTGGTCGCCGTGGAACCTGCGGATTTCCGATTGCGACCTGCTAATCGACGACCACGCATCGAACCACGCGAACGCTGGCCTCGCGGTTCATCTTGCGCAGCGCCCCGTACGATCATCGCCGGACAACACGGCGATCGATTCGCCCTGAGAGTCGACTTCCAGGACGGCCGCGGACACCTGCCCATCGTCTCGCTCGAGCGCGCTGCATGAGCACGCTGGTTGTCCCATTTCACGTCCCCACGCCACATGTATCCGCCCGCGACACCCTCGGCACAACATTATGGTTCAAGTTGCTGAAGAGCAGGCTTCGTGGCGTCACCGATACCGTAGAATCCGGCATTCCGTCGCTGCTCGACACCCTGCAGCGGCGGCGAAACGGCAGCGCAAGGATCGCTGGTCCAACACACCATCACTCGTCGTATCCTCGTTGCCTCTCGGCCCGCCACGGCCCTTTCCCTCGGGGATGACTTTTTCAGGAGGCACAACGATGATATGATCGACGCACTCTCGTCGAATCGAACCAATCAGGCGTTCGACATAGGGGCTTTGCCGGGGCGAGCGCGGAGCGGTTGGCACTTCCTCGATACCCATGTTCTTGATGCGTCGGCGGAAGAACTCGCTGTAGATCGAATCCCGATCACGGATCAGGAACTTTGGAGCGGAGTCTTCTGGAAACGCCTCGACGATTTGTTGGGCCGTCCACTCGGCCGTCGGATGAGCCGTGACGTTAAAGCGGACGACGCGCCGGCGGTCGTGACGCAGCACAACAAACGCGAAGAGTATGCGGAATGTCGCCGTCGGTACCGTGAAGAAATCGACCGCCACGATATCGCGAACGTGGTTGTCCAGGAAAGTTCGCCACGTTTGCGACGGTGGCTTGCGATGGCGGACCCTGTAGCGGTCCACAGTTGACTTGGCCACGCCGTGGCCGAGAAGTTGGAGTTCCTATTGGATTCGCGGAGTTCCCCAGAGAGGATTCTCTCGCGATATCCGGCGAATCAGATTGCGAATCTCGGCATCGAGGTTGGGACGCCCGGGCTTCCGTCGGGACTTCAACCGCCAGTAGAGTCGGAATCCCTGGCGATGCCAATCGACAACTGTTTCGGGCTGGACGATCAGAAGCGCCAATCGCCAGTTCGACCAGGGCCCGGAAAGCCAGACCCAGAACACGCGGTCGCGCAAGCGAAGCCGTGGGCGTCTCGACTTGCCCTGCAGGACTGCGAGCTGTTGTCGCAGGGCGAGATTCTCAACCGCGAGTTCCGATCGGTCACGCAGGATCCCTCGGATGAACCGCAACACGATACGACACAAGCCCATCTCACAACCTCCGACAACGTCGATCACGGCTCCGCGACGCTAGCCGATGCGCCGGAGGTGTCAAATCGTAAGTCCCTTGTTGACAAGGCCTACGGAATATTCAGGAGGGACAGGCGTCAGCGGGCCGGGGCACGATTCAAGTCGATGCCGTGGGCGACGCCGGGCATCACACCGTCGGGGGGAGCGGGCGAGCTTCCCCATTGTGTACTATTTCCGCCTCTGCCGTCGGGGTAATGATCCAGACCGGCCAGGTCCAGGAACAGCCCGGTGCCCGGAATCGCGGCACGCAGCGAGCCGGCACGGTTTGCGGAAGCGTATCCGAGGTTGCTGTCGCCGCGCGTTACCGCGTACCAGTCGTCGCCCAAGCGGTCAACGAAAAGACCCAATCCACCGGCGTTGCCGGCCCCGAGGCTCAGCGACACGCCGCTGTAGCGGTCACTACCGGCGTCGTCAAAGAGAACGCCGATGCCGATGTCGTGGCCTGCGCCCTGGGCCATGTTCATGTGTGCCTTGTAGTGGTCGTCGCCGCGGGCGTCGAGGAGGATTCCGGCGGCGAAGTGCGCAGAAGCGCCTTGGACGTACCAGACCCCCTCATAGTGATCGTCGCCTCCGCGGTCGACGAGCAAGCCCATCCCGAGCCAGTAGCCGACGCCCTGTCCGAACACGCCGCACTTGTACGCGTCGGTCCCGCCGCCATCGAAGAGCACTCCGACGCCGCCGGCAACGGAAATGCCCTCCTTGTAGTCCCCGCGCCAGCCGACGCCCGCACCCTGGGCGAGCGAGTTGTTGTGCTCGTCGGACTGCGACGATGGAAACCGGATATCGTCGTCGTTGGCGGTGTATTGATCGTCACCGGACACATCGGCCAGGACGGCGCCGCCACCCGGACCGGCGTACCCCTGACCGGCGGTGTGGATGTCGTAACGGTCGTTTCCGGACACATCGATCAGGACCGCGGCACCCGCGTAGGCGGCCGACTGGGCGTGCTCCACCGCGACATAGGTGTCATTGCCCGCCGCGTCGTACACCATGCCCACGCCGAACACCGCGTGACCCTGCCCGTTGCGTGTGATGCGGTACTCGTCATTTCCTGCGAGATCGAACAGCAGCCCGATCCCGCATTGCCCCGACCCGAAGTTGCCGCCGTTGAACGCGGTGTTGACGTAGTGATCGTCGCCGTCAAAATCGATGGCCACCGACACGCGGTTGCCGGCCGCGCCGTTGGACGCCAGTGCCGTATACCTGTCACTTCCGGACCAGTCGATCAGGAGCAGCGGCGCCCGGTTTCCGGTGACGCGGTGTTCCCGGCCGATCGAGACGAGTCCGATCGGCGTTTCGACCTCGATATTCCAGGTCGGCGGAACATCCAGCTTCCTGATCGCCTTCGCCAATGCGTCGACGGCGAAGGTGACCTCCTGCGCCCCGACCAACATCAAGCTCGCATCGAACCGCGCTACGGAATCGGCAAGCGCGCGATAGTCGAGAAAGTCATCGAACGGCGATTCATCCTCTTCTCCATCGCCGGACTCGACCAACGTCTTCCGGAGTTCCTTCAGTATTGCCGTCCACCGGTGGACCGGCTGCGCCGCGACGGCAAGCTCTGCCCATTCGTGGGCATCGCAGATTGTTTGCATTAACACGGCGACGCGACGGAGTTGCTCGGCGGGTGCGCCGTTGGTGTTCTCCAGAATGCGAGCGCGCACGTCCGCCGGAAACTCCGCGCCGCCCAGACGG
>JAJDDR010000298.1 GCA_029260255.1 Phycisphaerae bacterium | reverse complement strand
TCAGCGCGTGGTTGCGATCGTGGATGTTGACGAACGTGTCGGGGTCGCACGCGCCGAAAGCGCCACCTGCGTCACCGAATACGCGCGCACGCGCATCGCAAGTCCCCGTATCGCAAGCGTACCAGAAGCAGTTGTCGTCGGCGATGCCATCGAGATCGGTATCGCCGCAGTCGTCTGCGGTCAAACACGTGGCGAAGGAGAACGTAATCCCGGATCCGACGACCGCGCTCGCCGCGGCGACGGTGTAGCGGACCCCGTCGTACGCGGTGACGACGTTGGCAAGAAGGCTGTTCGGTTTGAGCTGGAAGGTGTAGCTCCCCGGCGCCGCGTCGGCCGGCAGCGTCAGGCTACCCTCGTGAAGGACAACACCGTCGACGGAGTTGCCGATTCCCAGCACCACGGGACCAGACGGAAAACTCGGCAGACCGGGCGGACAGGGCGGACCGGCCGGGCAGTTGCCGATCGTGTTCTGGGCACCGCCGGCCTGCAGCAGGTCGTTGCCGGAGGGCGTGCCGTTGAAATCATGCGCGTAGCCCCAGTCCGGGACGAACGAAGCGATATCCGGACCCGGGCCATGCAGCACTGCGGTGCTCAGATTCACCGGCTGGGGCGAATTCACGACTTCAAGGTCATAGAGGAAGAAGGACAGTCCCAACTCGGTGGTGATGTCGGTCAGGTAGCCCTTGATCTCATAGGTCAAGGGCGCATCCGGCGTAACCACGCCGCCACCGTCGGTTCGCTCGATTTGCACCGTAAGGACGACGGCGGCCGCGGGCCGCGATGCCACGGAGAGAACGATCATCGCCGCCAGACCCATGGCTACGTTTGCACATCGATGTTGCATCGGACGGTCCTTTCAACCAGCTGTCGGTGCTCGGGCGATTCCGCGACTGCAATCGTCTCGCGGACCGGCAGGCGCCACGCGGCGAAACCGGTAGGCGTGCCCTCGTCGTGATGACAGCGGCCCGCGAGAACACGTTACACGGACCGCGAGCGAGCGCCGCGTCACCCTTTCAGGTTCCACGCACACCACGGTACATTATATCAGAACCCACACACACTTACCACCGCACCATCGGCGGGCCGGACCGCGTTGATTGCGCTGGTTCAGCGAACACGCGCGGACCGGCTCGCCGGCACGACGATCACCGCCGGAACCGTGTCCGACACTGCGATCTCACCGTTGGGCGGCGTTACCAAGTACGTTTGGCCTCCGCGTGCCACATCGACTACGAACGTTCCAACCGCGTCACCCGAGACGCGGTACGTGTAGGTGGCCAAGTATGACTTGCCGAGCGTCTCGACCCCATCGACACCTTCAAGCCCGGAGAGCATCTGGCCGGTGCTGATGTTCACCGCGGAAAAGGTGTCGGATCGATTGGCGAACACGTGGTCATCCGTGTTCTCGATAGCAATATCGACGAGCTCGAGTTGCCCGCGACGACCGCCGCTGACGGCAACGTCTAGTTGATAGCTGCGCAATCGCGCCGAAGCTTCCGACAACACGAACCTCACCCGGATTACCTCGCCCTGTGCGGCGACGCGCCGGTCGGACGCGGCGCTCAACCTGGCAAGACCAACTGCCTCCGGTCGCCCCACCGGCGTGGGTCCGGATGGGCACGAGCACGTGGAGGTGCCGGCGAACGCCAACAGGGCATGGTTGGCGTCGTGGATGTTGCAGAAGCCGTCCGGCGGACATACGCCGAACGGACCCCCCAGATCCTGGTTGATTGGATCGCACGGGTTCGTGCCGGAGAAACACGTCAGCGCGTGGTTGCGATCGTGGATGTTGGCGAAGCCGTCCGAGGGGCAACTGCCAAACGCGCTGCCCGCGTCACCAAATATGCGCGCCGCGCTGCTGCAGTTGCCGGCGTTGCACTCGTAGAAAAGGCAGCCATCATCAATGATGCCGTCCAGATTCTGATCGCCGCAATCCGTCGCGGTGTCACACGGCTGCACTTCGGTGACGACTATGTCCAGCGGCTGGTAGTTGGCGTAGATCGCGCCGGTGATTGCCGGGTCGATCATGCCGCTTCCGCCGTTGGGAGGTTGCCCGTCCGGGATGAATTCCAGAGTGAACGTGCCCAGAGCGTTGGCCGAAGCCGTCAGTTGGAATTCACCGAGATAGCCAAGCCCGTCAACGAGGACGCCGACGCCGAGATCCAGCCCCGCGAGCAGCGCGAAGCCGTCCGGCAGACCGGTCTCGCTGTAGAACGGTGTCGGAGGCGACGCCGCGTTGAAGAACACCCACGCCGGATTCGCGACATCGACAAACACCGAGTCGCCGCCGGCGGGATCCGGGTTGTCGACGTACGAAACCGTTCCCGCCGCGCCCGCAGTCGGCGTGGCCGATCCGGGTACGGCCATCTGATAGCTGTTGAGCTGATCCGGCGTGGTGTCGGCTGCCCACATTTCGACGGTCACGGTGGTCCCGAGGGCCATCGTCAGCGACGTCGGACCGGCGGCGGGCGCCGATGCCGCCTCGCCGGCGCGGACCATGAACACGCGCGTCGCACCGGGGTCGATGCAGATGCCGCCCTGGCACACTCCTGATCCGCCGTTGCATGTGCCGCCTTCGTTGGTCGGTGTGAGCGTGTTGCAGTTGCCGGCGGCGCCGGTCGGATCGCACGAAGCGGTGTTGCAATCGTCGCCCGCGGCCGAGCAATCCGTGGGCGTGTCAACGCAGAAACGCCCGTCGCACGAATTCGCCGTACACGGATTCGCATCGACGCAATAGGACGCATCGGTGCAATCAACGGGGAAGGTCATCTGGGCATACCTGCCGATGTCGGCCGCGCTCTGATCCGACCCGCCGTTGGTCAGCCAGGACGTCATCGGCGTCCCGGGTTGACCAAACCGGATCTTGTGCATCAGTTCCCACGGATTGGCGTTTGCGATTGTACCCACCCACACCGGGCTTTGCGGCGTGCCGAAGTTGATCCCCGTCCCGTCCGGTGCGTGGCATACCGTACACGCCGTTCCGGATAGGGGCGGCGCCGTCGCGTAGAGCGTCGCACCGAGAACTTCATCCCCTATAAACTGGGCGGTCGGATCGACGTACAGATTAGTGTCGATCACCAGATCTTGCAGGAACTGCACGAGGTCCCAGATGTCCCCGTCGGTCAGCCCGTAGTTCTCGAAACCGTGCCCGTTCGCGACGGTCGTCAGCTTGATCGTGTTGAACATCGCGATGGGTGTCATGGTCGACCCGAAGACGCCGGGGATGCCCGTGAAGTGGCTCCCCGACCCGTACGCGCCGTCGGCACCCTTGTAGTCCCACCCGTGACACTCCTTGCACCGGTACGTCGTGCTTCCGGTACGAGACCCGGCCGGCGGGTACAGCGGATGATCGCCCGTCGGCACGGGTGCCCCGTTCACGATCCACCATTTGTCCCATAGCTGTCCGCCGCGCGTCGCATTGCCCGTCTGGACGCCACTGCAACTCACGTTCAACGTACCGGTGCCCTGCAGCGCGTTGAATCCGCCGACGCGAATCAGGTACGCGCCGCCGGAGACCACCGGGATCGTCAAGCTCGTGGTGTTGCCGGCACATCCCGCGGTGTCGTCGTCACAGGCGGCGATCGCCGTCGGGGGGCAGGTGCATCCATCGTACAGCGCCAGCTTCGTGTCATACGCGGCCGAGTTGCACGTGCTGACCGTCAACTCGCCGTCGCAAGTCGCGGTGTAGCAGTACCAAATGTCTGAGCCCACTTGGTCGTAGTTGAACAGATTGCACTCAACGTGCGCCGGACCGTCGGTCGTTGCACCGGTTGTGTCGAACGCCGTCGCACCGTCGCCGATGGGCTGGGCATCGACACAATTGTCGTTCGGGATGGTCACCTCGATCTGGCAGTTCGCGTCGCAGCCGTCGCCGGGGACGGTGCCGCCGTCGTCACACTGCTCTCCCGCCGTTACGTTCAGCGTTCCGTCGCCGCACACTCGGAACGTGCAGTCGGCATCGCACGTCGCTGATTCGCCGCCGTCGTCGCAGTCTTCACCGGGATCGGTAATCCCATCGCCGCAGGTTCCGGTGCTTCCGCACGCGGGGCCGATCAGGTCGAGCACGAAGTCCCCGGTGGCACCCTGCCAGCCGGAGACGCGAATGATGTAGGGTGTGCCGGCCACGACCGCCCCGCTGACGCGGGACTTTGTGCCCGGACAAGCGTCATCGTTGCACAGCAGCTCCGTGCCCGGACAACCGGTATGCACGGACAGCACCGTGTCGTAGTTTCCACCATTGCATGTTTCGATCGTCACCGTCCCGTCGCTGCCCGGCGTGTACGCGTACCAGACGTCGGGACTCGACGCGGACGCGCCGCAGGTGGCGCTGCCGTCGCTGTTCGCCCCGGTCGTCGAGCCCGCGTGCGTACCGGGGCAGATCGGAATCGCGTTGACGCAGAGGTCATTCGACTCGGACTGGCAGGTCGCGTCGCATCCGTCGCCCGGAACCGTGCCGCCGTCGTCACATTGCTCGCCGGCCGTCACGTTGAGCGTTCCGTCGCCGCACGCCGCGGGCGTGCAGTCGACATCGCACGTGGCCGACTCGCCGCCGTCGTCACA
>JAJDDR010000297.1 GCA_029260255.1 Phycisphaerae bacterium | reverse complement strand
GCTGATCTACCCATGAACCCCGCGAGATGGATGCCCTGGACTTACCGCGCCACGATCGACGGCACCCATACGCCCGCCGACCGCACCCTCTGACCATCCGCCGCCGAGAAAAAACGGCCCTGCACGCCCACCGGAAAGACAAACCCGCCGTGAACGACGGGCCTAGAGCGGCGCCGCGAGATTCCCGGATGACCCGCAAAAAAACCGACCGGCGCGGCAGATCGACGCGATGCGGCGCCAATCACCAGTAGCGAACACAACGGCTGCCGGGTTCGACGGACCCCGAAGCTTGTCGTCGGCGGGGTGTGCACCGACGCATGCGGTCCGACCCGGCGGCTGATGAGCACTGACGCCGGCCGGCGAATCAACAGGCACGTGTCATGCACAGGCCGCGCGGCCTGATGGTGACCGGGAGTTCAAGGACATATCAAGGAGACGAAACATGAACGCCAAACATGCAAGAAAACTGATAGTGCTGCTCTTGGCAGCGGGAGTATCGGCCACTGTTGCGCGAGCGCAATCGGCTCCCACAACCGCGGGAATGGGGGCCATCGGCAAAGTCATCACGACCTGGAACTCAGACTGCAGTGGGAACAATCTCTCCTGGTGGGACGATATGGTGGACGGCTGGTACGACGAAATCACCAGCACGAGCCATCATGGTTCGGAGGCTTGGTGGCGGGACGGATTCTACGTGAACGGCTACCACGTCGACAGCGATTATTGCGACCCGACCAAGGTCACCTGGGGGGATGACGACGGTGTCGACGAAGTCGACGAAGCCGACGCGATCATGATCGGCCTGCATGGCGGCGAGTACGGCACGTACGACCAATGGTTTGCGCGCGTTCGTGTGGATGAGTCCGGCAGCGGGAACTGCGATGCGAAGCAAGAGGACATGCTGTGGGGCGACTTCGATCTGGAGTTCGCGCATCTTTCGTCGTGCCACAGCATGGACTGGGATGTCAGGTACTGTGGAACAGGATGCACGAGCGGCTGTTGCGGCTGGTCGGATACTTTCGATCGCCTGCACCAGATCTTCGGGTTTCACGGCTGCATGTGGATCGGCTCGTCGTGGCCGGCCCGCTACGAGGATTTCGCCGACGATGCGTTCTACATGCCGATCGGCACGGCATGGATCGACAACCTCTACGTAACCGGTATCGGCAGCAACAACGTCGATAGCTGCCCGATGGTCCGTGGGACCGGGAGTGATGTGGACGATCTCTGGGATCGCGTGTTCCACGAGCAGTATGACTGGGTCTACCCCGACCCCGTCTCGACCCGCCACGGCGTTGTCTACATCGGCGACTGTGACCCGGCGTGCGACCCCGCGCTGCCCTAACCGCGCAGCGCAAAGTGATCAGAACCGCGCCCGTCAAGCGGCCCGGCGCGCGTGGCGTTCTTGCAGGTTCGAGGCCGCTCCTTAACAGTCGCGGTTCTGCCGGTTCGTCGACCTTGCGCGGTGCCGCCTACCAAATAACAAGGAGATAGAAAGAGATGAATACCCGAAAGACCAATACAGCACTTTGTTCAGTCATTGCGGTGAGTGTCCTTGTCCCGTTGAACGTGTTCGCCCAAGGCGATCCTCCGGTGGGCGGAAACTTGACGATCGAAGACTACAGGTTGATGGTGATGGCGGAGCTGCCGCCGTTCGGATCGGATATGCTCAACCTGCCGCCCGGCGGCGATCCCGTCGCAGAGATGATGATCGAGGATGTTGCCGGAGCGGTAAATGATCCGACGGCTCCCGACATCATCACGCAGACCGGCCCGCGCACCGAGGCGCATGACGCCGCGGGGAACCTCACGATCATCGTGGACGACCGGCGCGGACGCGTGCGCTATGTCAATCTGTTGCGCCTGTTCGACCACGCCACGTCACCCATGGACGTCGTGTCGGAGGAACAGGCAGAGATCGCGGCCCTCGATGCACTCGACGCCATGGGGTTTCCACCGTTCGAGCGAACGCCGCCGACGCACCATATCGTCATGGCCGAACAGGCGGACGCAGCCGGCCACGTCGACGGTGTCTTCGAATGCGAGCGTCTTGTGGATGTGGGCCGCGTCGTGAATGGGTATCCCGTGCTCGGGTCGCGATTCCGCATCGCGGTGAATAACGTCGGTGAGGTGTCGCGCGTGTTGGCGATCTCCCCTCAGTTCGCCATGCTTCAGAATATCCAGCTCCGGGGCAACGAGGCCGTCGTGAACGAACTGGCCCAGCGGATCTTCGAAACCGCGGACGGATTGAACGTCGATCTGAAGATCACACTGGCGTATGTCCGTCGGGGGCCAAAGTACATGCCCGCGGCCGTCGCGGAATTCATCGACGACACTCGTGAGACGGCCGGCCAGGAGATCGCAGTCCGCTTGGCGTTTCTGCCGCCGGACGAAGACTTCGACGGCGTGCCCGACGCCGCAGACAACTGCGCCGACGATCGGAACCCGAGTCAGTCGGACGCGGACGGTGACGGCATCGGCGATGCCTGTGACAACTGCCCGGACGATCCGAACATCGACCAGTTGGATGATAACAACGACGGTGTCGGAGACGCTTGCGAAGTTCCGGACGGCGCGTGCTGCGGTCCGGAAGGATGCGAGATCATGCGGGCCGAACTGTGCAGCTTCGACGGCGCGACCTACCTCGGTGACGGCACTGAGTGCGTCGAAGGCGCCTGTTCGGATTGCGAGACCGTTCGCCCGCGTGTCGCCCACGCCGCCGGCCTCGTCGGACAAACGCGCCCGTTCAGCGGGTTCATCGATCCCGCCGCCGAGAGTTCGGATGGGTCCAACCTCGACCTTGGCATCAGAGAGGTGACGATCCGATTCGACGAACCGATTGACCCGGCAACGATCACGCCGAGCCACTTTTCGGTCCGCGAAACGGGTGGCGGAACGCCTCCGGACGTGATTGCCGCGACGTCGACCGCCGACGACACGATCACGTTGACGCTGAGTCGTCCCATCACTGCGAAAGAGTGGACGACGATCGAAGCCGACGTGCGGGACTCTTGCGGGAATCCGATCGAGAGCCATGGAAGCGGGGCTGCTGGAGATCTGGGCCCGGACCAAGACGAGCCCGATCGCGTCGACATCGCATTCCTGCCCTGCGACGTCAGCCAGGACGGGGAGGTCGGACCGTTTGATCTGCTCATCTTGCGGCAATACGCCAACGGCGTAATCGCGCCCGAGGCCGGTACCGTGGAGGACTTCACGGACATCGATCGCGACGGCGCGCTCGGCCCGTTCGACGTTTTGAGGTTCCGTCAGCTGGTACGCGGGCTGACTCCCGCAACGCAACCGTGGATGAACGAGACGCTGAATCACACGCGCCCGTAACCCGTGGTTCGACATGGCGGTTACCAAGCCCGCCGCGCCTGATATACGGCGCGGCGGGCTGCTGTCGATAATCCAAACCGCCGGCGTCGGCACGACTTGACCGGCGACAGGACGGCATGACGATCACGGCGTTGGTGCAACTCGCGACGGCGTTGGGCTTGAGCATCGAATTCCGCCGTGTGCGGCGGAGCAAGACAGGAGCACAGGTGAATCACTGCCAGCGCATGCGAACGATGACATTCAGACCCGAACGGGAAGGCGTTCGACGCCTGCCTGATTTGTCCTCCCGTCGCGAGAATCCCAGCGGGCAACCGGAACCGATGGACAGATCCTCGCGCCCGCTGCAACTTCGTTGAAACCGTCCACGCACTCTGGCGGACAGATTGGTGGAAAGACCGCTCAGAAACGTCCGCTGGCGCTCGCTGGTGCCCCCTGCTCCAACGGCGTTGCGCGTGACGCGCCGTTGACGCAAGTCCCGTTGAAACAAAGCGATAGCGACGAACGACGCGGAGTTGAAGCGAACTGGGCGCGGCAGGATTCGAACCTGCGAAGGCGTACGCCAACGGGTTTACAGCCCGTCCCCTTTGGCCACTTGGGTACACGCCCGGAGTCGATTCTTCGTCGAACGCGGGACGATAAGCGCGGTTGCGCGCGTTGTCCAGTGCGTGACGCGAGCGTGCATGTCCGCGTTCGATCGCACCGCGGACCCGCATGAACACATAAAGCAACACTGCAAAACGGCTTCGTTTCGTAATAGATTTGTGACAATCGCAGCAACACCTGGTGCACCATGCACACGCCGCTCTTGGTCTTCTTGAAACGCTTGGCGGCATTCGTTCGCAATCGCACGCCCGCGAATGGAGACTCCACCACGTTCGAAGTGCGTAAATGCGACCGGT
>JAJDDR010000296.1 GCA_029260255.1 Phycisphaerae bacterium | reverse complement strand
CATAGCCCAGGTGGCCTATGACGACGAAGACTTTCTTGACGCCGAGATCGCGCAGGTATTCCAGTTGGTGGTGGATCAGAGGTTTGTTGAGGATCGGCAGCAGCGGTTTGGGAAAGCGCTCGGAGAAGGGGGCCATGCGCGTGCCGCGCCCGGCCGCGAGAATGACGCCGTCGTATTCAGCGTTGGATTGTGTGGCCATGGGTGGTCGATCCTCCGGTCACGCCCAGCGGAGGCAGTAGCGTGGGTACTTGAGAAAGAACTGGAACATCGTCTTGTAATGCTTCATCCGACCCTTGGTGAAATAGCGGTTGTACTTGTCTTCGTCAAAGTCGTGGGTGATGACGGCGTTCGGGACGTAGTGGATGTCCCAGCCGGCCATGTGGCATCGGAGGCACCAATCGATATCCTCGCAGAAGAGGAACATGTCGGTATCGAGACCACCGACGGCTTCCCAGACCTCGCGGCGGGCGAAGATCCCGGCGCCGAACATCCAGTCGATGGAGCGGCAACTGTTGTGGTCCCAGTCGGCCATGCTGTACCGGCGGGCGGTGGCGGTGTTGCCGAAGAGGATGCGCAGTGGGGTTCGGCGAAAGAGGACGCTGCTGATCGACGGGAACTTGCGGCAGTTGAGCTGGAGGCTGCCGTCGGCGTTGAGCAGCTTGGGCGCGCAGGCTCCGAGTTCGGCGTGCTGGTCCATGTGGTCGGTCAATGCGTCGAGCGCGCCGGGGTGGACGACGGTGTCCGGGTTGAGCAGGAAGCAGTAGCGCGAGTGTATTTGTTCGAAAACGGCGTTGTTGTTCTCGGCGAACCCCCTGGGGGCGTCGTTGGTCCAGAACGTGATATGACCGAACTTCTTGTCGACCAACTCGGCGACGTTCGGGTCGCTGATGTTGTCGATCAGGGTCACGGCGACCGACGCGCGTCCGGCGTGTTCGAAGATCGAGGTGAGGCAGGCGTCGAGGAATCGGTAGTGCCCGTGGCTGACGATGGCGATGTGCACGTCGTCGAGCGTTGCGGACGGCGCGGATGACGCGTCGCTACGGTTCTCAATGTTGGTTGTGGCGCTCACCGGCCGTTGCTCCGTTTCAGGACGTCTCGATACACCTTGATCGTCTCGCGGGCGGTGCGATCCCAGGAAAACTGCTTGGCGCGTGCGGTTCCCTTGGTTTGCATCTCGGTTACTTTTCGCGGATCACCGAGGACGCGGGTCATGGCGTCGCAGAAGTCGCCCGGGTCGCCGGGGTCGGCGAGTATCGCTGCGTCGCCGACGACTTCGGGGATGCAGGAGCTATTGGCGGCGATGACGGGGGTTCCGCAGGCCATGGCTTCCAGCGGGGGGAGTCCGAAGCCTTCGTATAGCGACGGGAACACGAAGACGTCGGCCGCGTTGTAGTAGACCGGCAGGTCGTCGTCGTCGACGAAGCCGGTGAAGACGATGTCGCTCTCAAAGCCGGACTCGTGGATGGCGTCGAGCACGGATTTGAATTTGTACTTCGGTTTTCCGACGATGACGAGCTTATGAGGCAGGCCCGTGCGCTTGCGGAACATGGTGTAGGCGTGGATCAAGGTGGCGACGTTCTTACGCGGCTGGAGCGTTCCGACGTAGAGCATGAATCCGTCCGCGGTGTCGTGTCGCTCGGCGATGACCTTGCGGCAGTGTTCCTTGTCGAGCGGGCGATAGCGCGGGTCGGCCGCGAGCGGGATGACCTCGATGCGCTCGGGGTCGAGACCATGTACGCGTACCATTTCGCGTTTGGTGAATTCGGCGTCGGTGATGATGCGATCCGCGCGGCGGAGTGACCATGGGACGAGCGCGTTGAGGAGCAGGCGGTCTTTGCGGATGAAGAACTCGGGATGCACGGCGAACGAGATGTCGTGGACCGTTAGCACGACCGGACTGCGCGAGGCCGGCGGCACGAAGTACTGTACGTGCAGCAGGTCGACCGGATCGCGGCGTAACGCGATGGGGAACGAGAACGGGAATCGCAGCCAGATCGAGCTGGGCGTCACCGGGCGGAAGCGAAAGCGGGGCATATCCGGGAAACTCGGGCGCACCGCCTCCGCATCGCGCACGTAGACGACGTAGTCGTTCTCACCGTCGACGCGCCCTATGGCCCGCATGAGGCTGGCCAGGTAGCTTTCGTCGCCGGTTCGTTTTCGGCCTAGAGTGTCACCGTCCAGACCGACCGTTTTTCGTCCGTTTTGCTCGCCCATCGAATCAGTGTACTGGGCGTCCGTTTTTCGGAACGTCCTCGGGATGACCCCGCCGCCTCGCGCCGCCCGTTGGCGCTGCCCCCTTTTCGTTACCACAGTATAGCTTCCCGGCGGGAACTTGCTCCCGCTGACAACGGTATATTTCGGCATTTCGCGCGCTTATCGCAAATTATCGCCGCCGCCCGGCTGGGCGAGGAACTTGGGAGTGTCGTCCGCGTCGGTGGCGTCGAACGCGGTTGGGTCATCCGGCGGCGTATTCGATGGGCTGATTGTCGGGCGGAATACTCCGGGCGGCATCCCATTCTGGGTGGCATGCCCACGCTTGCGTGGGCATGAGGCGACAGCTTCCAAGCCCATGGCCACGCAAGCGTGGGCATGCCACCCGACGGGCGCAGCCAAAGAAACGACGCCCGCTATGTCGATAGACCAAGTGTCGTAGGTGGCGAGGTTGGCCGGTGCGATTGTGACGCTTACAATCATCCCGGGCAAGGAAACTCGTGTCGTACAGAACCGTCATCAGCCTTGGGTGTCTGGTCGCGTTGGGTGCAGCGATTGGGTTCTATCGAACGGACACCAACGCGGACCGCCCCCCGACCGCCGACGGTCCGTGGGCGAAAAGCGGCGCGGCTGCCGGTTTCAACGTCCTTCTTGTGACGCTCGATACCGTTCGCGCCGACCACCTGGGGTGCTACGGCCACGATGCCGCCCGGACTCCCAACATCGATCGGCTCGCCAGCGGGGGGGTCAAGTTCACCGACGCCGTTACTTCAGCGCCGCTCACGCTTCCGTCGCACGTGACGATTCACACCGGGCTGGACATTCCTCATCACGGTGTGCGCAACAACGGGGAGTTTCGTCTCGCCGAGGACAACACGACCCTGGCCGAGATACTCAAGGGGCGCGGCTACAACACGGCCGCGTTCGTGTCGGCGTTCGTGCTCGACGGTCGCTATGGGCTGAATCAGGGCTTCGACGTCTACGACGATCATTTCAAGCCCAACCCACGCAAGCCGGGCTGGGGCGCCGAACTCGAACGTCCCGCCAACGAGGTCACGGACGCCGCGCTGGCATGGATGAGTGGGCGTGCGGCGCCGGCGGGCGCGACTCCGTTCTTCCTCTGGTTGCACTACTACGATCCGCACACGGAATACGAGCCGCCGGAGGAATTCGCGCGGCTGGTCGGCGGCAATCCATACGATGGCGAGATCGCCTTTGTCGATGCGCAGCTCTCGCGCGTAATCGACGAACTCCAGCGGCAAGGGGTGCGCGACCGAACCTTGATCGTCGTGCTGGCAGATCATGGCGAAGGACTCGG
>JAJDDR010000295.1 GCA_029260255.1 Phycisphaerae bacterium | reverse complement strand
TGAGCCGCGCCGAACCCGCCGAAAAAAAATCGCATTTCTCAAAACTGCGGAACTTGGGCTAGTTCTGCTAAGTCACTGCCAGCCGTTCACGTCCTGAAGTGGGTTCAAGACGTATCCCGTGGGCGATCTCAGATGACGTGCGGCGAATCACTGCTACAGAAAACTACGGCATCTCGGCGACCGCATGGCGTGATCATCTCCACATGCCAAGATGGGAGATTGCCAACTGCAGACTCGCAGGCCACAGCGACGGTTGTCGCGACAACCGGGACAGCGGTTTGGTGCAGATTGCTGCTTCTTGCAGCGGCCTTCGCGATATCATAAACGCGGTTTTGAGCTGCGAGCGAGGCTTCCGAGAGAATTAGCAAACCGTTGCTTTCAGCCGCTCAGCCACCTCTCCATCAAGGACGCCAGCAAAACGCCCTTCGCCCGGCCGTTGTTCCGGGGCGATGCGATCTCGGCGCGTCCGCAGCGAGGAAGGAATTCGCAAAGTCGCGCGGTCGAGACGCGTCTCGAAGCCCCCAATGAGGGTCGAGAGACTCACGCCCATGACTCCGGCAAATCCAGCCGCTCGTACTATACCACGGATAATCCGGCAGGCAAGCCAATACGGCGGAGACGGTGCCCGGCCGGTCCGCGACAGATTAGACCTGGCACTCGCGAAGGCGAGCCGCGCGATCCGCCCTTTGTGAACGCGGCGGCTTGGCTGGAGTCTCGCCCTCCGAGACCAGACGAATCGCGAAGAACCCGCCGATTCTCGCACGGGCTCGGCACGCTCGCTTGACTTTGAATTGACCAAAAGTGTACGGTAAACGCTGGGTTGCTCGGCTTGATTCAGCGCCGGCGAGGCCCGCCGCCGGATCGGGTGCGATGGTTCCCCGGAGGTAAAGCGATACGCGGGGCAGCGCGTTTCGGCGGGCGCGCGCTGCTCACCCGCGACGTCGCTTCCGTGGGGTTTGCTTGGGGTGGGACCGGATGCCTCGGTGAGGCGCTTGCGACGCAACCACGATATCGTTGCGTCGTGTTTGCCGATCGCGCCGGCCCGCGAGAAGTCCTTCCAAACGCAAGTGCTTGGTTGTCCGTCAAGGTACTCGCCGGAGCGAGTAGCCCGCTCGACCCGCCGGTCAAGACAAGGGAGCTGCACCACGATGCCACCACATGTCACACAATCAATGATAACGTGCGGTCTTGTTGCCACCGTTGCCTTCTTCCCGATGGTCGCGTCGGCGTTGCCACCGCCACCCCCGAACGATGATCTCGCTGATGCGGAAGTCATCGGACCGGAAGTGCCGGTGCTCGTTCTTGGAACGACCGTTCTGGCGAATGACAGCATCTCGGCGACATCGTTACCGCCGCCGGTCGATGACGTTGACGGTCCGGACGTGTTTTACAGCTTCACGCCGGCATCGGCGGGCGTCTATCGTATCCAACTCATGCCATGGCAGCGCGCGCCGCTGCGTTCGTCCGATCGGCGGTTCATCATCTACGTTTTGGACAACGACGGGTTCCCGTTAGCCGGTGTCGAGGCGCCCGGCAGCGCGCGCCCGGTGCATGTGGACGTCGAGCTAAGCGGCGGAACGGAATACACCATCGGTGTGGACCACGATGCGGCTGCACATGACAACTTTCCGTTCACCCTGTTAGTTGACGAATTGTCGCACGCGAATCCGGACGTTTGCGATACGGCGGAACCGCTCGCGACCGACCTGCCGGTCGTCATGATGAACGACATCGACGGAACGGCGGGGGATTTCGGTTTCAATCAGGACGCGGGTCGGTGCGGCGTGTCGGGAAGCAGCCCGACGACGGCGCCGGGAAACGACCACGTCTACACGTTTCAACCGGACGTGACCGGCGACTACGCGATCGAACTCGTGTCGAGCGGTTTCGACGCGGTTCTCTATGTCGATGAGAACTGCCCGCCGAATTTCAACGATGGCTGCCTCGGGGCGTCGAACCACAGCACCGGCGGCGGCAGCGGCGGCAAGCATGAGCTCGTTGTTGTTTCCCTCGAAGGTGGCAGCTCTTACTTCGTCTACGTCGACAACGCCAGCACAACTGACACCACGGGCAGCTACACACTGATTGTCGACCACGCCCAGGCGTACGAGATCAATGAGATCGAGCCGAACGACTCCTTTGCGATGTCCACACTCGCCGCCGCGCCGCTGAACGGAGGGCAACTCGTCGGCCCCGGAGACGAGGATTGGTGGGCCATCCCGGGCTCGACCGGCGACCGCATTTACGCCTGGGCCAACAACGGCGGATCATCGAACAGCACGCTCGACACGGACATGGGCTTCTACGCGGCCGACGGTAGCACGCTCATCGAATTCGACGATGAGGACGGCGACGGAGCCGACGCGCCGATCGAGGATCTGCGATTCGTGTACGCAACTTCCGCTCCGGTTATCGCGGGCGCGCAAATGACATCGGATGGCACGCACTATCTCCGGGTAAGCAAGCAGTCGGCAACGGGCACGGTCCACCGGTATCGGTTGCATGTAGGCGTCGAACCGGCGGCGTACGCGCCAACGCCCGAGTGCGAGCCGAACAACTTGCTCACCGACGCCGACCTTGGCGGGAAGCACTACTATTCAGGCGTGATCGACGTGCAGGGTGATGTGGACGTGTTTGCGTTCAACGCCGTCGCCGGCGACCGCGTATTCATCGCGACCGACGGCGACCCCGAGCGCGACGGGAGCGGGTCGGTATCGCCCAACAGCGACCCCAAGGCGTTCCACGCCAAGCTCGTCGTGTTGGACCCCGAGGGCGACGTGCTCATCAGCGACATCAGTGATTCGAACTCGATCCAGTCCGCTCCGGACCATCCCGGGCAGGGCGGGTTCTTTGTTGCGCGCACCACGGGAACGCACTACGTGCGCGTGTCGGCGCAATCGTCCGCGTCCCAGGTCGGACCGGAAGAGACATACAACGTGGCCGTTTTTCTCAATGACGCCGCGCCGGATCTTGCGGAAGGTCGCGATCCGGTAATGTCGCTCGACCCGGACTACGCCGCCAACGTCATCAACGTCGAGGTCACGGACAGCGCCCCGGGCGATACTGGAATCTGCGACGCCGAACTGATCGGCGCGACGAACCTGCATCTGACCGATGTGTTCTTCACGCCTGGCGACGGTCTGGTCACGTTCACGGTCGCACTCATCGACGGCGAACAGAGCGGCTTCGGAAAGCTGCGCGTCTCCGACTGTGCGGGCAACTCCGTTTGCAAGGTCACCAAGATCGACGTATTCCCGCCGGTGTGCGAAGGATTCAACTTCTCGAGTCGTTTCCCGGTGAGCATGCACCCGCCGCTGCACGCTCCGGACAATCAGCCGTCCGGTCCGGGCGTGAACGGGGAGATTGAGATTACGGAGTCCGGTGCGGTCAGCGACGTGAACTTAACACTCACCATCGAAACGATCCGGCCTCCGGATGTCGATTGCTACCTCGAGAGCCCCACGGGCACCCGTGTCGAGTTGATCACCGACCGCGGCAGCAGCCTCGCGTTCGACATCACCGACGCGACGTTCGACGACGACGCGAACGAAATCA
Source organism: Phycisphaerae bacterium (assembly GCA_029260255.1). Lineage (GTDB taxonomy): Bacteria > Planctomycetota > Phycisphaerae > UBA1845 > UBA1845 > OFTM285. Next base: position 834 of record JAJDDR010000295.1, on the reverse strand, counting down.
TGCCGAGCCTCAGCGGGGACGCTCCCTACACCGGAACCTGGCTGCCGGAAGATCCGATCGGCCTCGCGCGACTCAACGGCGAAGAAGCGATGGGAACCTGGAAGCTGAACGTCATCGACGATTCCAACAGCGCGAGCGGGGGAGCGCGACTCGTGCGCTGGTCGCTCGATCTGGACGCCGGATTCGCCGGTCCCGAGTCGTACGCCGGTACCGTGAGTGACACGCAGGGATTCGACTGCGGCATCGCGTCGATCGAGATCGCCGACGCCGACAATGTTGTACTTTCTTTGCCCGACGATTTTGAACCCGGTGACTCGGTCGTCGAGTACACCGTATCGTTGATCGACCCGTCACTGGATGGCTTGTGCATCGTGACGGTGACCGATCTGGCGGAAAACGTCTGTCAAACCAACGTCACGCTCAACGGCCTGCCCGACGTAACCGGTCCCGCCAACGACGGAGCGCCGACGACCGACCTGGTTTACGGCGCCGAGGTGCAGGCCAACGTCCCCGGCGCGGTACCCGCGGGTGTGGTCTCGACCGTCGACGTGCCCGACTCGATGATCGTAGGAGAGGTCGAGGCCTCCATCACCATCGACACCAAGGACGTTGGTCGCCTGGCGTCCACCCTGACCCACGCCGGCGAGTTCGCCGCGCTGATCAACCGGGTCGGCATGGACGAACGGGGCAGCGTCGGGCTGACCAAGGACATCGTCGACATCACCCTGGACGACGACGCCCCGGCCGACGACGACGCTCATTTGGAGCCGGCACTGGGGTCGATCGAGTTCTTCGGACCGCATCAGCCCGACGGTCGCGGCGCGTTCATCGGGG
>JAJDDR010000294.1 GCA_029260255.1 Phycisphaerae bacterium | reverse complement strand
GCCGTTCGTGTTACCGTTGGTATTGCCGTTCGTGTTACCGTTGGTATTGCCGTTCGTGTTACCGTTGGTATTCCCGTTCGCGTTACCGTTGGTATTCCCGTTCGTGTTACCGTTGGTATTGCCGTTCGTGTTACCGTTGGTATTCCCGTTCGTGTTACCGTTCGTGTTGCCGTTGCCATTGCCGCCACCTTCGCCGGTGAATAAGGCCTGGACATCGGCGAAGTCGGAGAAGTCAACGTCGCCGTCCCCGTCCGTATCGGCGGCAGAGCAGTGCCCCGAAATGCCACCGCCCGGTCCCGTTACGCACTCGAAGAAATTCGCTACGTCAAAAACGTCGACGTCGCCGTCGCCGTCCACGTCGCCCAAACCACCGGAACCGTTCGCGTTGCCGTTCATGTTGCCGTTGGTATTACCGTTGGTGTTTCCGTTCGTGTTGCCGTTGGTATTACCGTTCGCGTTGCCGTTGGTATTACCGTTGGTGTTGCCGTTGGTGTTGCCGTTGGTATTACCGTTGGTGTTTCCGTTCGTGTTGCCGTTGGTGTTGCCGTTGGCGTTTCCGTTGGTATTCCCGTTGGTATTCCCGTTCGTGTTACCGTTGGCATTCCCGTTCGTGTTGCCGTTGCCGAATCCACCACCCTCGATCGGTCCGGAAGACGAAATGTGGATCCGCCCGATGGTGACGTCGCCGGAGAACGTCGCCTCCGCCAGCGTCCACAACTCGAATTCGTCCTGGAGAATCGCGCCGGCCTCTGAATCCGCGATGATCGCGAGGTCCGTGACGTCCAGCACGACACCATCGATCACGTCAATGAGGAACTCGCCGGCAAACGCCGCATCCTCAAAGCTCTCGACGGCACCCGGCACCGCAATCGCGAACGCAACGCGGAGTTCGTCGACGACCTCGCCGCGATCATTGACCGGCGATTCACTCTCGAAATAGTCGATGGCGATGTCGCGGGCATCGAGAGATACGATGATCTCGGCGGACGAGTCGCTCGGGAGCCGTCCGTCGTAGTCACCGGCGTTCACCGCGACGACCGTCTCGCCGGGCTCCACTTGCAGCGGATCGGTCACCAACTGCTTAAGCGGTGTACGATCGTCCTTGGCCCCAAGCAGCCCGCCGCGGTCAAACTCGGTGTCGCAACCGGAGTAGACCGTCGCGAGGGCGAGGCTTGTTAAGAGGATTGAATTTTTCCAGTTCCACATGTTTCGCATTGCGTTGCTCCGTTTGCTCCAAGCGGGAGGCGCTTTTCTATTTACTAGCCTACTCAGTTTCCGGTGTCCGATATCCTGTGTCGCGGTTGCTCGTGCCTTCCGCACCGAACCTCCGAGTTGGCACGCCCCGTGCCGCACGGCGCATTTGAGCTTCAATTCCTGTAAACCATTATAGGTGCGTTGTTTATGACACAGTCAATCCCTGCAACAGCGGGGACATCTGGATGGGGGATTATACGACGCTGCGAGTATGTACGCAGGCGTTGAGAATGTGCGCGGTTGGTGACTGAAACAACAAGGCGGGAGAAATGACGCCGGTCATGCCGCCCGTCGCAAGTGGCCGATGGGCATCGCCGGCAGGGTAGGCGGTTGTAAGGTATCGAAGTCTGAATCGACTCGAGTTACGGGCGAGCCGGAAGGAGCCGGGCCATCGCCCAATCGACGTGATCCCAGTGATTGCCGTCGCTCGTCGGGAGCGCCCGCAGCGTGAGCCGATCGGCACCGGCAAGCCCAAGCCGAATTGGAATCGGACGACTCTCGGCGGTTACTATCGGACTGCGGTAGACCTCACGGCCGTCCAAGGCAATCGATATGACGACGCTGCCGCGCTTCTGTGTGAAGCCATTCACGCCGACCGTGGCCACGAACTTGTCGTAGCCCGAGGGAATCCCGTACTCCAACTCGAGCGGCGCGTGCGTCCCCAGACCGCGTGGGTAGAACGTGTCGGCGAGGCGAATGGGGCGATCACTGACCGACCGATCGGATGTCAACTCGCCCCAACCCTGCGAGACCGACAGCGGTGTCATGTCGCTCAAGAACAGAGGTTCACGCTCGCCTTCGAGACCGGCCGAGCTCCGGCGAGACTCCGCACCGCGCACCCGGAAGATCAGGTACGGTTCGCTCACGCAGTCGGCGAATTCGCTCTTGGGGTAGACCAGCTCAACGAATTCTTTCGCTTCGGCGAGCTTCCTGGCGAATGGTGTGTGGTCGCTGTCAACGATGACGTACTCGGCGCCAAAGTAGTCGCGGATGTCTTCGAGTCTGACTTCGATCTCCCGCCGCTGCTCGGTTCCGTCATACGCCGTCCAATGCGACTCGAACGTGCGCGGCGTCAGTCCGCGTGTGATCTTCACGTAGCGGTCCCACAGTTCGGGCTTGCGATGGTGGGTAAACTTGGGGTCCAATCCCACGATGTAGTTGTTGTGCGTGTTGTGGTAGAAGAACACTGGAAATACGTCCCAGTCGTCAGTGAACAAGACGTCGCCGGGGTCGGAGACGTCCTCCAGATAGGCCATGGCATCGCGGATGGCGGGGAGATTGTATCCGCAGTAAATGTCCCGCTGAAGCGCGACCAGCCGGCTGGCGCAGAGCAACACAACCGCCGCGACGACGGCGACGCCTGTCGACATGACCGTGCTGGTGCCAATGAGACGCGAGGCGGTCGTCCACGACGGTGCATCATTGCTCACCCGGCGCGCCCGATACGCGAACACGAAGTAGAACAGCGCCAGCACCAGCCAGCCCCATGCGCCGGGAAAAAGCTGCGCTGCGGGCACGCCCGAACCACCAAGCTCGAACCTGCCGACCGCAGAGATTCCGCCGGCAAACACGACGCCGCAACACATCACAATCAGCGTGCGCTGAAGCGCTCCGCGTCCCGATTCCGCGTCGTTCGGTCCGCCCCGCCATATGCACAGCAGTGGCGGCAACAGCAACGCGGTGGCGAGCATCGTCCAGAGCGGCCACTCCGCGAGGAAGCGCTCAATCCCCTCCGGTCGCCGAAGATACACGATCGCGCCCGCGCCGAGGCAGACGCCGAACGCAACGCAGAAGCGCCGGAGGGCGGCCTTCGTGCTGCGCGCCGCGGGACCGGTCGGATCCAGGCGCGCCGTCAGGTCGTTCAGAACGGGCGCAACCATGAACGCCGCACTCAGCAAACAGAACGGTGGCCAGTACTCGATGAACCGTTTTGCCTTGAACGTCAGGAAGAGGAACGTGAAATTGAGCACCACAAGGGTCATTTCCTGTGCCGACAATCGCGCACCCAACCGAACCCGCAGCACCAGCGCCGTGGCCCATATGATGAGGACAGGTCCGCACATCTGAACGGCGAAGTGCCACACGTTGCCGTACGAGTTCCACTCCCCGCCCACCTCGATGTCGGGATCGAGCCCTGTACCGAGCACTTGCATGCGGAGGAACTCCAGCGCGCCGTCAAAGTACGGATAGGTTCGCAATCCAACCAGCCAGCCGAGGGTTGCCCAGAGAACCAGGCGCCACGGAAAGCGGCGATCCTCTCGCGGACCGATCACCGAACACGCTGCGTAGGTTCCCACGATCACGGGCGCGTAGATAACCGAGCCGAGGTAGAGATGTACGTACGCGGCGATCGCGATGCCTGCGAGCACGCATCGTTCGCGGAACACCAGGTAGACGATCGCCAGCATGAACATCAACGACGGACAGATTGCCCGAACGTATGAGTGTCTGCCCATGAACTCCGGAGGCAGAAGGAAAATCGCGACAAGCCACAACCAGCGCCAACGAACGCCGGCGCTCATCAGGAGCATCTGCATCAGAACGAGCACCACGCCGAAGCACGTCGCTATGGCCCACCGCCCGCCGGCCAAATAGTCACCCGTCAACCAGTGCGACAGCCCCACGAACGGAGCCAGCAGAATGTGGAACCCCGTGTGGTGGCTGATGAAACTCGAGTCGAGTTGCGAGAAGTACACATGGCGCAGCCAGGGAAAGTCATCGACGAGACCGTATTCCGGCAGCATGGCGGCCATTTTCGTGTGGTAGAACGCGTCGTACCCCGGCACGCCGATTTGATCGGCGGGTACGCCCCGGGGGTCAATGTAGATGAAGTTCATCACCGTGACGCCAACGGCAAACACGGCGAGCAGTTCCGCAGCGAGCCATCCGTGCCGCCGCGGGACACGCCGAGGCGTGACCCGCGGGTCGGCTGCGGATGCAGGCAGATTCGTGGGGACGGAGTCGCGCCCGGGAGGTATCAGGCGCGTTCCGCAGTGAGCTTGCGTGGTTCCGTTGCCGGGCTCGCAGTGATACGCTGGAGGCTCTGGTTCGCGTTGCATCGTGTCATTATTCCGGTTGGAGTATCCGCGTATCGAACTGCTGACAGCTCGGAGTCGTCATTGGCTTGTGGGCGCCGACAAGTGCGATGAGCAGTCCGGGCAGCGAGCAGACAAGCATCACCAATCGGATTGCAAAGGCGGCGCACAGGATCTGGGACGCACTACCGAACGGGGCGAAGAAGCAGCCGTAGGCCAGTTCAAGAGTTCCCAGCCCCTGCGGCGGTCCGGGCAGCGCCTTGATCAGTTCTCCTGTCGAGAAGTACGCGTAGTATTCCACAACGTTGCCGACATCGACCGACAAACCGACCGCCAGTGCCACGGCGAGAAACGAGGCTGCCGCAGTCGCTTGCAGCACGATCGACGTGGCGATCGCCGCTCCGACCGTCCGCACATCTCTGGCCAGCGCGATTGCCGTGTGGTCGATTCGAATCAACTGCTGAGACATCGGCAGCCGCGACAGGATATCATCCCAGCGCACGAGCCTGCGTGTCTGCGGCGTAATATACGCGACGGTCGCCGTGGCCCCGATCACCGTCAGAGCGAACATGTAGGCTCGCAGCGGGGCCAGGCGACCGTCAGCGGGGCTGAGGATCGTGATGAGTGCAACGATCGCAACGAGCGTCCCGAGCCCGATGATTCGATCCAGAAAGACAATCGTCATCGCTTCGGTCTTTCGATGCGTGTACCGAGAAAAGTAGTACGCCTTGAATACATCCCCCGCGGTCGACCCGAGCGGAGCCGCGAAGTTCAGGAAGTTCCCGGCGAATGAGAGTTTCAGAGACTGCCAGTATGCCAGGTCAATGTCCCGAGCCCGCAGTAGTAGCCTGATACGCAGCGCTTGCAGAAACGGCGCGAGGCTGAAAATCGCCACGGCGAAGATGATAAACCGCTTGGCGCACCGTTGCCAGGAGGACGCCAGTCCGTACGTGATCTGCGGGACGCCGTTCTGGTCGACGGAGACGTCCGCGAGCGGCAGCGCCTCCGTGCCACCGCCCGCGGATCTCACGAACACCTCTCCGTCGCGGAGCGTGACGATACCCGTCACGGTTCGCCCCCCGTCCTTTAATGTCACTTCGTCTTTCAGATTCACGCCCCGAACCACGAACCAGAGGGCGACGCCGCACACCGCCAATCTCAACGTGCTGATGACGAGTTTTCGTTTTCGATTGGGCACAGGCTCGGTTCTCCGGCTCGTGGTTGTTCGGGGGTCGATCACCATCGCACCCAACGCAGAGCAAACGGCATGCCACGGCGTCCAGCCTGACGTAACTAGTGATCCACAAAAGCGTTATGTTCCGTCTGGCATTGCTCCACTACGCCGCGAACGATGGGTGTATTGACACGATCCGCGAATACGGTCACGCGGCTGGTGAACGTTGGGGAGCGTTCCGACTATGCAATCGGCAGAATGATCTCGATGTGTGTTCCGGACCCGCTCGTGTCACGAACCGACACTTCGCCTCCGTGCATGTCCACAACGCGCTTGACCGATGCCAGCCCGATCCCGTTGCCGTCGGCCTTGGAGGTGAAGAACAGATCAAACACGTGCGGGCGAACGCTCTCGGCGATCCCCGGACCGTTGTCGATCACGTCGACGCGCGCGCGGTTTCGTCGTTTCGCATCGCGTTTGCATCGTACGTCAATCCTGCCGCCGTTGGGCAGAGAATCGATCGAATTGGAGACGACTTCGATGACCGCCTGTGCCAGCCAATCCCGGTTTCCATCGACGATGAGCGGCTCCTTGGCGCATTCCGTAGTTACGTGAACGTTGCAGTCTTCGAGCTTTGGCCGGATCTCATGGATCGCCCCGAGCACAACTTGAGACACGTCGCAGGGCTCGAAACGCTCGCGTGCCGCCCCGGCGAACTCCAGCAGCTTCCCGACGCGCCCGTTCAAGCGCCGACTCTCGTCGAGCACGTCCTGGATGCGCAACTTGGTCGATTCGTCGTGCGTACCGTATTCCAGGGCCAGCTGCGCCGAACTCGTGATGGCCGCCAACGGATTCTTGATCCCGTGTGATACGGCCGTGCAGACCTCCCCCACCGCGGCAAGCCGCGCGTGCTTTTCTTCAAGGGACTGTTGCTGCTCGGCAATCAGCGTTTCGTGCGTAGACTGGAGTTTCCGACCGTACCAGAATACGCCGACCAGAATGAGAATAACCGTCCCCAGCAGGTACTTTTCGCCGGCCGCGGCCTTCTCCAGATACGCACCATAGCCGTTGAGCAGTCGATGCCCTTCGGCGGAAAGCGAGTCGGCGACCCCCGCAAGCGTCTTGAGTGCGTCGGCTTGATACCTGTCCATCGACGGCATGAATGAAGTGGCGGCCGCAAGCGTTTCGCGCTGCTCTTCGCCTGTCATGCCGTTCGCCTGGATGCGCTCGAAGATCTCGAAAATCCTCTCCGCCTCCCGAACCATCCCCTGCATGTGGTCGTGGAATTCGGTCAAATCAACCCCGAATTCCGGTGCCCGTTCCACCAATGCCCTGTACCGTACGTGCGTGCGATCGAATCGCTCATGCTCCGCCCGGCCACGTTGTGTCTCGAAGACGTCGTTACCAGGCGCGTTGAGTTGCACGACCGCCAGCCGCAGGTTTCCGACCCACAACTCCGCGTGGTCGATGTCGATCAACTCCGTGAGGGCCACCGAATAGGATCGCAACACGCGATGGTACTGATAGAGGCTGATGGCGATGACCGCCAGATCGAACAGGGCCAACAGAAAGTAGAAGTGATACCAGTGCCATCGCCGAAGGGGAGGCCGGGACCGCGCTCCTTCGGTGGTCGACGCCTGGGAGACGTTCGAAGGAACCGGTCCTCTCATGTCGCCTCCTCGCCGCTCGGTTCACAGGGTCGCCCACCCAGCGCAGCCGACAAAGGACCGCGCGTGAGGTTGACCTCTCCCCCATGTCTTCGACAATAGAGTACAGTGATCTCCAAAGGCCCCGATCTTGATCTTGGGAGTTGCGTATGGCCACCGTGCTCGTAATCGAGGATGAGAACCTCCTGGCGAAGAACATCCGCGACGCACTGCGGTTTGCAGAACACGAGGCCAACTGCGTACGCACCGGCGAAGAGGGAATCACCATCGCCGTCGAGTCCGCCCCCGATGTCATCCTGCTCGACTACCGCCTCCCGGGAATCGACGGACTCGAGGTCATGCGCGAGCTGCGCGCACGGAACATCGCGTCGACGATCATCATGATGACGGCGCACGGCGACGTCGATATCGCCGTGGAGGCCATGAAGGCCGGCGCGTCCGACTTCCTCTCCAAGCCGCTCGACCTGCGGGAACTGCAACTCGTCGTGGAACGAGCCCTCGAGCACCGCCGACTTGCCGGACAGCTGAACTACTTCAAGGAACGCGAGAGGGCGGCCAGCAGTTGCGACCAGATCATCGGAGAATCGAAACCCATCGTTGAGCTCAAGAACCTCATCACCCGTATCGTCTCCACACCCGCGCTCGCCGCCAAGGAGCCGCCCAGCATCTTCATCACCGGCGAAACGGGAACCGGAAAGGACCTTCTCGCCCGCGCCATCCACTACGCCGGACCCCGCTCGGACGGACCATTCGTGCATGTCAACTGCACGGCGCTTCCCGATCACCTCGTCGAGGCCGAGCTGTTCGGCCACATGAAGGGCGCCTTCACCGACGCCCGCGCCGACAAGAAGGGTCTGCTGGAATGCGCCGACGGCGGGACAGTGTTTCTCGATGAAATAGGCCATATGCCGTTGGTCCTGCAAGCCAAGCTGCTCCACGCGCTTGAAAACCGAGTCATCCGCCCCGTCGGCGGAACCAAGGAGAAGAAAATAAACGTTCATTTTCTCTCCGCAACCAATCGTATCATCGAGGAAGCCCTCGAAGCCAATGAGTTTCGTGAAGACCTCTATCACCGCCTGCGGACGCTGAGTATTCACCTTCCGCCGCTGCGCGACCGCGGCAACGACGTCACCCTGCTCGCCCATTTCTTCCAGACGATGCACGCCACGAAATTCGGCCTGGAGTCCAATGGGTTCGATAGCGATGCCCTCGATCTCATGCAATCGTATGACTGGCCGGGCAACGTTCGAGAGCTTTCGC
>JAJDDR010000293.1 GCA_029260255.1 Phycisphaerae bacterium | reverse complement strand
CGCCGCCCACGAGGGGCGACGCTACATTGGGTTACGCCGTTGTTTCACGTGAGGTGAGTAACCCAGGATTGAGCCATACGACACGACGCCTGCGCCGGATGGCCCAGTCGAGACGTCAGAGGCACGGGACCGGGTCAGTCCGACGGGCGGAGTGAGCGTGTTCGAGAACTTCGACCCAACGATCGACACAATCGTTCCAGTCGAAGCACTCGGCCACCCGCGCGCGACCGGCCGTTCCCATCGAGCGTCGGCGTTCCGCGTCCAAGAGGAGGGCGACGAGCGCTTCGCCGATCGATTCCGCGTTTCCGGGCTCCACCAGAACGCCCGTTCGACCGTCCTCGACTGATTCACGCAAACCTCCCACGGCGGTGGCCACCACGGGCAGTTCCATCGCGGCCGCTTCAATCGCAGCCACACAGAAACTCTCCTTGACGGAGGTGATCGCGGCGACGTCCCACCGCTCGAGGATCGCCGGCATGGCGTTGTGGGGTTGGTAGTCGTACCACTTCACGGAGGACTCGATTCCCAACTCGTTTGCCAGCGCGCGGCACCGATCGCGGAGCGAGCCCGCCCCGACAAACTCGAACCGCACGTCGGGCAGCCGCGACCGCACGATCGCGGCCGCTCGAACCATGGTCACCGGATCGTACACCGGCTCAAAGCCCTTGAAGTACCCCACCGTCGGCGGGCCTTCCCGTCGAGGACCGTTCCGCCGAAACCGCTGGAGGTCGACGCCAAACGGGAGCGTCTCGATTCTGGAACGGTCGATTCCCGCGAATTCCGTGATAAGGCTGCCGAACGCCCGGCTTGGCGACACCACGCGGTCGGCACTGCGCAGCAGATCCCTGCGAGCGCGGATCAGTGCGGCATCCGGCGGCGGAGTGTCCGGGGGATGATCCACGTCCGAGCCGTATGCTTTTACGACGAGACAGCCTTCGCGCGCGATGGACTCGGTAATGCCCCAGTCGGAGAGGAAATGCACGTTGACCACGTCGAACCGGAGAAACAGACGACGCAGCCACGCTTCCCATCGACCGCGCCATCGATACGGGTACCGCGTACCGAAGCGGGGCACGGAGAACCGCTCAAAGGTCGCGCCGGCGATCGACTCGGGTCCCATGGAGACGACGTGAACGCAGTGCCCACGCGCCGCAAGCGACTCCACGAGCCGTCGAAAATGAACCGTGTCGGTCGGGCCCAGCATCGCGATGTTCATGGTCCACCCTACACGCGAGCTGCGGACTTTGGTTCGCGCGGACATCCGCGCGGACTGAAATCCGCGGCTCGATCGGATTCGCCGGGGTTGCCCTTCGCGTGCGTCCACGTGTGCGGCAGGCACAGCACGCCGGTGGTTCTTCCCCGGTCCTCGACAACCGAGGAGAAACGGTAATCCGTGTCGGCGATGATCTCGCCGGCGTCGATGTCTCGCAGCAACGCCCGCCAGAAGTACTGCCCGCCGGCCAGCGGGAGCGACGGCAGCGACAGCGTGACGCGCCCGGGACCGACCGGCGCATCGAAGAGGCGGTCGTCCCGCACGGAGGAGAAGTTGAGCAAGAGCGATCCGACTTCCTGCTGCACGTCAATTTCGACCATGAGGTTGCGGATGGGTTCGTCCAGCTCGAATTCGATGTCGACCTCCAGCGGCTCGTCGGTGTGGGACAGCAGGACCTCCTCCGCGCGCGCGTTGCGTAGCGAGAAGCTCGTGATTCGAGCGCGTCGTTGCTTGTCACAACCGGCCAAGAGCCCTTCCTGGTGCTTGAGCGCATCGATGTAGCGGGCGACGGCCGGCGCCGTGGCGCCGTCGAAGATCAGACGCCCGTCGTCGAGCACCAGCCCACGCGAGCAGAACGCCTGCATCTGGTCGAGGTGATGAGTTACGAATAGCAGTATCGCGCCGCCGTCGACGAGTTCGCGCATCCGCTGAATGCACCGCTGGCGAAAGAGCACGTCCCCGACGCTGAGAACCTCGTCGACGAGGAGAATGTCCGGCTCGACGTGCGCCGCCACGCTGAACCCCAAGCGGGCCTGCATGCCGGAACTGTACCGTTTCACCGGTGTGTCGATGAACGCTTCGACCCCGCTGAAATCGACGATGGCATCGAGTTTTCGGTCGACCTCAGCCTTGCGCATCCCGAGGATGGCGCCGTTCATGTAGATGTTCTCGCGCCCGGTGAGGTCGCCGTGGAACCCGGCACCGATCTCGATCAACGCGGTGAGTCGACCTCGCGTCTCAATCCGGCCTCGTTCGGGGCGCATGATTCCGGCGATCATCTTCAGGGCGGTGCTCTTGCCCGCGCCGTTGGGTCCGATCAGTCCGACGGCTTCACCGGCGCGAATGTCGAAGGTAACGTCGTCCAGTACCCAAAAACTCTCGTCCGCTTTCGCGCGCGGACCAGCCGACTCGCTTGCGCGCCTCAACAGCCGGCTCACGCCGGACGCAATGAGGTCGACGAGTGTGTCGTGTCCCGCTCCGCGTTGGAAGCGTTTGGACACCCCCTCCAATCTGAGCATTCCCTCGGACATCTATATACGCTCTGCGAACAGAAACCCCGCTTTGTGGAAACACGACCAACCAAACACCAGCAGGAGCAACGACACGACGGCTGCGTAAAGGAAGGGTCCGGCGGCCGGAAGGTGCCCGTGCACCAGGCAGTCCCGATAGGCGCCGATGACGGGCGTCATCGGATTCAGGCTGATCAACCACCCCGCCCAGGAGCCGTCGTTGCCGAGTGGGTAGACGACGCTCGTTGCGAACATCCAGAGTTGAATGACCACACCGAAGACCTGCCGAACATCGCGATAGAACAGGTTCGCCATGGCCAGCAACATCCCGATGCCGGTCATCATCACCACCTGCACGACGACCACGACGGGCAGGAACAGAACGGCCGGCGTCGGTGCAAACGACCAGGGCGTGCCGTAATGAAAGTACGCGACCAGCCCGAGCAGGACCGACCCGGCTACGCAGAAGTCGGCGAAGGCCGCGCCGATCGTCGAGAGGGGGAGCACCTCACGCGGGAAGTAGACCTTGGTGACGAGGTTGCGATTGGAAACCAGCGAATTGACGCAGCCATTGAGACCGGAGGCGAAGAACATCCACGGAACAAGCCCGATGTAGGCGAAGAGGGCGTAGGGCATATCGAGGTTCATGCGGTCGGTGACCTGCACCGCGCGAGTGAACACGAAGGTGAATATGAGCATCATGCTCAGCGGGGCGCATATCGCCCAGCCGATCCCGAGCAAGGACTGCTTGTACCGGATACGCAGCTCGCGCACGGTCAGGCTTGCCAGCACGTGACGGTACCGAAAAAGCTCGGTCACAGGGCCGAGGTGCGCGGAGTTCCTTCCCACGCACGATCCGATCGAATGCGCTGAATCACCAGGCAACATTCACCACCTCCGGCTGTGTTTTCGGACGCGCAGCCGTGCGTCTTTCGTTATGTTTGTGTCGGGCCGGTATTATCGGACCGAAGTGGGCGTGATGAGGAGGATGTCTTTGAGCACGCATTTGTTGGGGAGGTGAAACGTCTTTCCACTCTTCCTCGCCAAGAAAAGTAGAATGTCCCCTTTTCTGTCCCCTTTTCCGTTCGTTTGAACCTCCGTACACAGTACCGATTCCAGAACCGCACCAAGCCGATACGGTCGAGCGCCCAGGTCAGCGGGCCCGGGATAATCGAGAACTCCATGACGCGAATATGCCGCATCGCCTGCTTCATGAGCAGCAGCACCCTGAGAACAAACATCGTCGCATTGTATTGCGGTTGATCGTCGCTGGGCGCGCGAACCCGATCGCACAGGCGATTGAACAACCATCGCGGCGGTCGGACGAGCGACTGCGCCGCAATGAGGCAGTTGGCGAACGTGGGGGCGACGAAACGGTAGTTTCTCTGTTTGACGTGGTCGAAGGGAATCTCGCCCCTTTGGATCTGCTTAGCCATCTCTGTGTTCGGCATAATTCTCAGCGAGAACAGATTCGGCGTATACGGACGCGGCAATTCGTACATCAGTCGGAGCGTGTCCAAGACGTCTTGACGTGTCTCAACCGGGTTGTCTAGAATGAAATCGTACCCCGGCGGGATCATGTACCGTGAATAGTCCGCAAGGATGCGCGCCGCCTCCATGACCTTGTCCGGCGGTGACGGGCGCTGATAGAACTCGAGCATCCGCCGGCTTCCCGATTGGATGCCCATGCGAACGCGGTTGAGCCCGGCCTCGAGCAGGAGCTCGATCTTCTCCCGCCTGACGTAGTTTGGGATGACGCCCAGCACGCAGAACGGCAGCCCGACCCTCGCCTTGTAGACCGCGGAGAATTCCTCCAGCTGCTTCATCGGCAATGACAGAAAGCTGTCGTCGTTGAAAACGACGAAGCGGATGAACGGCTGAACGCGCCGAGCCGCGTTGATCTCTTCCGCCAACCGTTCCGGGCTGGGGTGTCGGAGTCGCGCATACGTGGGATCGTTGTCCAGAAAACGCGTATTCCCGCAAAATGTACACCGAAACGGACATCCGACCGTCCACACCGTTTGATAGCAGAGCCCCATGTAGTTGATGTAGTCCCACTTACTCAGCGGTTTGTAGTGCCCCGTGCTCCGAAGGTAACCGACTTCTCCCTCTCCGTAGACCGGCAACGGCAACGCATCCAACTCAGCCGACGTCATCAGTGGCCGAAATCCGTTGCGGATGATCTCGCCGTCGCGGTTGAACCAGAAGTTTCGGGTGCTGGTGGCGTCGCGCCCCGCAGAGAAGGACTCGAATAATTCGGTGAAAGCAAACTCGCCTTCTCCTGTGCAGATCGCGTCGGCGTGTTGAATGGCGTCCTCCGAATCCATGATGGGGTGAATCCCACCCCAAACGATGTACGCGCCGGGATTGACGCGCCGAACCTGTGCGATGATAGATTTGGTCTGTTCAGCCGTGTCGGTATACGAGCTAAACGCAACGATGTCGGCATCGGCAATCGGCTCGGCGATCCGCAGCGCCTCGGCCTCGTCGAGTTTGTCGCAATAGCGGCCGCAAACCAGCTCCTTGAATTTGCGTGAGTTGGCAAGCAAGATGTGGTGAAGGTGGGTGTCGGAATTCAACAGACGAATGGACGCGGCAATCCTGCGCACTCCGACCGCAAAGAGATTGTCCTGGACCGCCACAAGGTTGATCTTCATCGGCTTCGCTCAGCAGCAAGCAAATGCCCGAACGGGAGATTATCGGGCAACAGCCCCCGTCTTCCCGGGTGTTGTTGACTTCTCATGCTCGGTGATCCGCATTCCCGGAGGTCCCAGCATCGTGTCGTATTGGGCGGCAGATCGCGGGTTGCAGTGGGTCGCGTTGTCGGCTCCGGCGCGCGCGAGGGAATAAACGACCACCAGCGCGCCCGTCGGCTTGAGGTGCCGCGCGGGTGCCGCCAGCGACTCGCTCCAATCGTTTTCGGCGCTGAGCATCAGCGGCGCGATCGCGCGGAGGCTGCGTTCATGCGCCAGGTGCCGCGTCTCCCAGAACTGGGGCGGAGGGTAAGGTGTCTCGAGCGTTGGATGACCGAACATCTGTCGGATGGGTGACGCGAGTAGCAAGTGCCGTCTCCTGTTTCCGGATGGCCCCACCGCAGTGTTATCGGCAGTTCAAGGTCCGACCTTAACTGCCCTTCGGAGAGGGCGTCATCCTGTGCGATATGTCAAGAGTGTTTGCGTGATCGGCCGTAGACTTCCGATGAGACAAGCATCATGAGCAGTGCACTTGACGTGACCGGGACGTTCGTTCAACTGGGCGGCGCGTCGTGCGACGCGGCGCAGGAGGTGCTTGACCTAACACCGCTTCCGGCGGAAACCGCGTACAAGGTTCTGTTCGTTTACCCGAACGTGCAACGCACCAGAACCGTGCAACTGGGGATCGCCGTATTGTCCGCCTGCCTGAAGGCGATCGGCGTCAGGACGGAACTGTTCGATACCACGATGATCCGGCGGGGAAGCGAGATGGAGCCGTTCAAGCGCGCCATCAAGGAGTTTCAGCCGGACATACTGGCGTATTCGGTGCGCTCATCCGAGTGGCCGCTGGTCAAGGAGCTTCTCGCCTACGGGCGGTCTCTCGGCATCCCGCAGATCGTCGGCGGTCCACACGCGACGCATTCCTCGGAGTCGACCATCCCACATGTCGACGCGCTGGTCATCGGGGAAGGCGAGGGCGCGATTTTGGACATCGTGCGGCGTGCGACGCGGGGCTTGTCGTTGTCCGGCATCCCGAATACGTGGGTCAACACGCCGGACGGTGTGGTCAAGACGCCCAAACGCGACCTGATCCAGGACCTCGACGTGCTGCCGCTTCCGGATTGGAAGCTCTTTGACATCGCCCACACGCAACAATCGTACATCCAAGAGATCATTGACGGCGTCGAGATTGTGGCCGCCATCGAGGGGAGTCGCGGTTGCCCATACACATGCACCTACTGCTCGAACTCCGCGCTCATGGAATCGTACACCGGTCAGGGGAAGTGGCGGCGGGAGAAATCGCCCGAGCGAATCGTTCAGGAGTTGCAGGCGTTTCGCGAAACGTTCGGCGCGCTGGATTTTGTCTACTGGGTCGACGAGATATGGCTGACGGGAATCGAGCGGCTTCGCCGATTCCGAGATGCGTACAAGTCGGGGGTGGGGGTGCCGTTCAGCATCATGGAGCGCCCCGAGTGTATCACCGAAGAGAAGATCAAGGTCATTTCCGACGCGGGGCTCCACTATATCGCGATTGGCTTGGAATCGGGGGATGCGGAACTCCGCGGCAAGCTCCTGCAGCGGCACACCAAGCTGGACGTCCTTCGCCGTGCGTTCATCTTGCCTAAGCAATACGGCGTCCATGTGCATGCCTTCACGATGCTCGGTCTGCCCGGTCAGGACGAGGCTTCGATGATGAAAACGTGGCACTTCATGCGACAGATCCTGCCGAACTCCGCGCAGTTCACGATTTTCCAGCCGCTTGAGGGCACCAAGCTGCATGACCAAGTGATCGAGATGGGCATGTACGACCCGGACGACGCGACGGAGAGCTTCTACGAGGGAACGGCGCTTCGTCAGGACGGAATCGACAACAAGCTGGTGAGGAGGTACCGCCTGCTCTTCGACCGGTACGCTATTCGTCCGGGCGTCTGGTCCGTGATCGCTTTTCATTCGGGCCGGCGCGCCCCGCCGATCTTCTGGTTGTTGATTACAGCCATTCCCGCGTGCAGACGATTCTTGCGACGGCAGATCGCGCGAGCGGGCAATCTGCGTCGCTGCACACTGCGGGAGGCGATGCGGAAGATCATCGACAACGTCGTGGAGCTTCCCCGAATCGTCTATTCATCGCTGGCACGTTGATCTGCCCAAGCGCGCTTCCAGTCCGTCAGATCAAACGCGATATCTGATCCGAGCCGCGCCCGTGAGGAAGCGGTTAACTGCGATATCAGTGTGTTGTGCACATCCGCTCTGTCACGGTCGCCGCTCGGTTCATCCCCACGCGTCGATGGACGCGTGCCGGAGCACTAGAACGGCGCGTAGAAACAGTCGGGCACCTGCCGGGATTCCAGCTTGCGATAGGCACTCAGACTGTACCACGCGTTCCGGCGACGGCGGGCATCCGCCATGGCGAATCGCCCGGACAGCGTCTGACGGAACCGGCGCGCGATACGCCCGACCGTGGATCGTAGGATGACACTCGGGGCGGGCGAGATGAGCTCGTAAGGTTTGTGCGTTTCAAGGAACCGGCAGGCTTTGTAGACGGCCGGCCATCCCGTGTCGTGAATCACCACAACTCCGCCGTCGACCAGCAAGAGATCGGCGTAGAACAGATCCAGCAGAGTGTGGTCGAACGAGTGCCACCCGTCGATCAGGATGAACTCGAACGTTCTGCCGGCTGCAACGAGGCTCGGCAGTGCGGTGTAGTCGTTCTCTTCGATGAGTTCGTGGTACGCGGACAGTCCACTCTTGCGGATGCGATCTACTCCGGCGCTTGACCACTGTTTCGGGTCATTCTGGAACGGATCTATGGATGTGTGCCGCACACCGCCCAAGTCACGCACGGCTCCGCAGATGATCTCGGTACTCCTGCCATTGGCCATACCGAGTTCCAGCGTCTCTCGGGGGCGTACGGAGCGCACCACCCGATCCAGCAGGGCGTACTCCTCCTCGCGCATACTGGCCTGCTGTCGCGGCTGCACCACCGCGGCGTCCGCCGGCAGGTTTCGCAGAAGGGGAAGGGCCGCGGTCGGCACGGCGCTCGTCAATGATCCGGTTATCAACTGCACAGGTCACCTCTAGGCTATATTCTCGGACAATCGATACTCGGACTTTGGGTTGTCATGAAAAGAGGCACGCTTCTATCGGAATAAAGACGCGCAGGACGTTTGGCGATAGCCACACTGTGGCGAGGTGTCCGTGGGGACGTTCGCTCAAACGACGGCTCCCAGCGTTCTGAGGCGGGTTCCACAATGCATGGATCAGCGACGCGGCCGGTACGGTCAGGTGCGGTACAACCCTCCGACCGCGGTACGCGCCGGCCCTTGGCGTACTGGCGGGACGCTGCTCATTTTGCGAAACGGGTCGTCTGGGCGCGCACGCGACGGCACTTGGTTCATCGCGACTACCTCCTGGCCTACGAGGCGCGGCACGTACGCGAGGAGAGTGACTACGCCCAGCTGCACGCACTCGCCGAGGGGCGGTCGTGCATCTTGGATGTCGGGGCCAATGTCGGCGCTACGACACTCGTAATGGCCGACGCCGCCGGTGCGGGCACGCGGATTGTCGCGTTCGACGCTTCGGAGGCATCGTGCGCTATCATCCGGGAGAATGCCCGGCTCAACGGGCTGGACGGTGCTATCAGCGTCGTAAACGCGGTTGTCGGCCGGCAATCCGGTCGCGTCACTTCGTTCTTTTCGCAGACGGACTCGCCTCGCGGTTCGGTCGTCGCGCCACCACCGGGCGGGGCAGATGAACTCGTGAAGCCGACCCTCGCGCTGGACGACTTTCTACGGCAGACCGGTCTCGCTCCGGATTTGATCAAGATCGACGTCGAGGGTGCTGAGTGTGATGTGCTGGTCGGACTCTCCGAGACGCTGCGGTCGCGCCGTCCGGTGGTGTTTGTGGAGCTTCACGCGTGGCCGTCGGTTTCGATCGTCGACAATGCGGCGGACATGATGGGGATCGTCGGCGGGCTCGGCTATCGCGTCGTCCGGGCCGATGTGAATGCGGAGGTGCATTCAGCATCAGACTTCGCGGACTTGGCCGAGCGAGTTCCGACATCGGTACAAGCCCGCGTTCACGTGACGCTCCGACCGGATCTCGATCGAAACCGTCTCGCGCCCCCTGCGCCTGCCGGTGACTCCGATACACATCGATAGGCTGCGTAGCCGGCACGTAGCCACCCAGGAGGCTGGAACAGGCCGCGCGTTGACGGCTGCGATTGAACGGCACGCGCATCAGGTACGAGAGCTGCGCATGTAACTCGAACACCATCTCCTTCAGTCGCGGAAGCTGGAGTGGCAGGTGCGGCACTTTTGTTTGAGGGTGGCGAGGTGCTCGGTGGCGGCGGCAGTGTCCTTCGAACTGATCGCGGACTGGACGGTCTTGGCGGTGTGTTCGGCGTTGCGCAGGAACGTGCGGTAGTCGGGGGCGGCGGGCTGACCTTCGAGATGGGTGAGTTGGTCGAACAGGCTGACGAGGACCTTGGCCTCGTGGGCGGGGTCGAGGTCGGGGTGCGCTTCGGTGGGACGCCAGCCGGCGTCGCGCAGGTGTTCAAGACGTTCGTAGCAGCGGGTGATGGCGGCCATGGTGGCGACGAGCGGGCTGACGTCGGCGTGGTCGCGGAAGTCGGCGCGGACGGCGTCGAGGCGGGCGGGGGCGACGGGTTTGAGGTTGCGGACGGCGTCGTAGAGCCCGGTGTAGCGCGGGGAGGTGCCGATCTTACGCATGAGGGCGACGGCCTGCTCGCGGGTGAGTTCGCCGAGCCCGGCGAGTGCGTAGGCGGTGGCCGCGGGGCTGCGGTGCTTGCCGTGGAAGCAGTGGATGTACAGCGGGCGGGGCAGGTCGCGGACGGCGCGCATGAGACGCAGGCCGTGGGCGTCTTCGATGGTGTCGTAGCCGATGGGCAGGTGGACGTATCGTATCTTGTGCGCGGCGGCGCGGGTTGTGTCAGGCGGGGCGCCGTCGACGCTGATGATGGTCTTGATGCCGAGTTTGGTGAGGGCGTCGAAGCCGGCGTCGTTCTCCGGGGCGGATCCGTTGTAGACGCCGGGGACGAGTGCGAGCACGTTGTGCAGCGCGTCAGCGGTTTCGGGCTTGTCGGCCTTCGGCGTGGACGGCTCGGCTGCCAGGGCGCAGGTCTGTAACAACGCGATGAGTGAGACGGTTCGGATGCGTGTCATGTTGTGGCTCCTGTCTGAGGGTTTGTAAGGATTCTTGGAGCGAGGCACGGAGGGGGCGGGAATGGGCCGCTTGTCGACGGCTGCGCGGGGGGCCGCTCCTTGACAGTTGCGGTTCAGATCGCGATGGCTTCGTTTGGCGCATGGCGGTTTTGGGAACAGAGTCTGCGTTTTTGGGGTCGTACGTGGGTTTTTTGGCTTCGTTTGGCGCTGGCGCGTTGTGGTGGGGCGCTTTCTGACGGTCGGCGCGGCGGGTAGGCCGCTCCTTAACAGTCGCGGTCCCGATCGCGTTGGCTTTGTTTGGCGCATGGCGCGTTGTCCGTTCGGCGCGCGGGTGTTTCCGTTGGTCGGTCGACGGGGGGTGCGCGCAGGGTCCCCGCATGGTAATAACGTCAGAGGCGATCCGCGGGAATCCGTTTTTGCGCGGATCACCCTTGTGCCGGGGCGGGGAGGGGGTTCTTGGCCACCCGGAGAGGCGGGTTGAGCTTGCCTGCGAGGGGTGCGGACGGGGCCGTCGATGAAGTAGCGCTCGAGCGTGCCGCCGCCGACGTTCGGGTACAGGGCGTCGTACTCGGCGAGGACGCGCTGGCCGTCGTAGAAGTAGAGATCCGCCGAGGTGCCGGTGGCGTCGATGGCCTGGATGCGCCGGCCGAGGGCGTCGTAGGTGTAGGTGATGGTGTCGTCGGGGATGACGTGGTTGGTGATCATGGTCGTAAGGCGATTGCCGACGCCGTCGTAGGTGTAATCGAACCGGGCCTTGGGCGACGTTTGGCCATTGTACACGCCGGAGTTGGCGATGAACAGGATGCGGCGGTGGTCGTCGTAATCGTAATCACAGATG
The DNA here is from genome assembly GCA_029260255.1 of Phycisphaerae bacterium. Classification (GTDB taxonomy): domain Bacteria; phylum Planctomycetota; class Phycisphaerae; order UBA1845; family UBA1845; genus OFTM285. Next base: position 7,702 of record JAJDDR010000293.1, on the reverse strand, counting down.
ACCTCCGGCGCGGTGGGGACGGCGGTCACGTGGCGTTGGTCGAGGTAGAGGCCTGTGTGGACATCGTCGGCGAAGGGGATTGCGTTGCGGGTCATGTGTGTGACGCGATTGAGGGCGTCGTAGACGAAAGTGTCTGACGTCCCCGCTACGCCTCCTCCGATCGCAATGCGGGTGGTCGTTAGGCCGCGGTTGTCGTAAGTGAAATTCGTCGCCGTGCCGCGCTGATCGGTTTCTTTCATCTACCGTGGATCGCCAGGCGCTGTCGGCACATTCGTGATCGACGTCGCACACGACGAGATCAACGGCGACCAGACGTTCCTGGTGGGCGCAAGACAGACTGACAAGATCGAGATCGCTCGCACGACACCGGCCGTGATCACCGCGGCCCGTGCCGGCGTTTCAGGGTCAGGCATGGACACTGCACAGTGGTGAACTGAAGTTCTTCGTCTCGAACGCGTCGCCCGGTGCTCCCTTGGAATGGCTGCTGTATGCGGACCGGTGGTTCGGGGTGCGTTGCTCGTGTTGGTGGTTTGTGACCCGAGGCTGCCATTTGATGGAGTCTCATGGGTCGATTTGGATATGGGTATGTTGCCGATGCACTTGATGAAGCGGCGAAATCGTTGTTGAACCGGTTGAATCCACTCCCGTTCTTTGCAATGGTCAGCCCGCTTCCATTTCGTCCACTCGGCGAGACAGTCGCTGAGCTCTTGCTTTGCTGGAGCACCCGAAACCGCTCGGGCGTGGGTGACCAGCCCGCGCCCCGGTCTTCGATTCTGACGCTCGACTCTTCCGGTTGTGATCGTCGGGGTCGGATTCGAATTGCTTGAATGGACCCACGGCCCTGTGATGTCGGTGCCGTGGCAGACTCGGTTGCCCGATTCAGTTTTGATGCTATAGTAGCTGCGACTCGAGCGGTTGAAGCTGAGACCGTGAACCTCACGGCCGCCGCTCTCGACGTGGACGAACGTGCCGTCCGCCTTCTCGATGACTCGTACGTACTTACGTGGTCTCGCCATGAGCCCGAACACCGATCGAAACGCTGCTCGCCGAGCACGCCAAACTCGGAGTTTGGGCAACCATTTGGGCAAGATCCAGCAGGAGAGGTGTCCGAGCGGCTGAAGGAGCTGGTTTCGAAAACCAGTGTGCGGGTAACTGTACCGGGGGTTCGAATCCCCCCCTCTCCGTTTTTCCGCGTTTCCGGCGTGAAAACGCGGGTTTCTCAGATTCGCTACCCAACTGATCTGAAGCGTTCGGCGAAGTGCGACGGGACATCGCCGCGGCGGCTGACGCTCGGCAGCGGCCTCCGCCCAAGATCCACGTTTCCCGACCAATCCCGGCGGTTTCGCCGTCCACACCAAACGCGCCATGACGAAACGAAGCCACACCGGCCGAGGTCGTCCACGCTTGAGTCAGTCGGTTCGTTTGAGTACGATCGCCGCCCGAGCCCCGATACGTGGGGAATCGTGTGTGATACAAGCGATATTCCCTCGCCATGTTGGTGGTTTCCTGCGCGCTTGCGAGGCGGGGGCGACTGAATCTGGCACTACACGGGAGACCTGACCTTGAAACGCCATCTCTTCACACGAGGGCGTCTGTACGCCCTTATGACAACTTTGTGTGCTGCGTCGACCGCGATGGCCGATCTCACGGCCGATCAGCTAAAGCTGCTCGAACAGGCCCGGGTGCAACTGAAACGCGTGGACGGCAGTTTCAAGCCGGCGCTGCAGTCGGCCGGCAGCAAGGGTAAGCCTTCGGGAGCGAAGCTCAAACTGGCCACGATGCGCCTCAACTCCTCCAAGGAACCGATTCCCAAAATCACAGCGCTTCTCGACAAGCTGCCCGCCGCCGACCCCGCCGTTCAGGAATTCAAACAACAGTTCGACGCCATGAACAAGGCGATCGAAGATCTGGAACTACGGCTCACGGGCAAGTCGACCGCCGAAAACGTACAGGCCGATGCAGGCGTCAAGCTGGATTACAAACCGGAGGAGCAACTCAAGAACGCCCGGTTCTATCTACGCGAGATCGCCGGCATGGACGTAGCGTTGAAGGAACTAGTCGAGCAGGTCAACGCCACAGGCGATCAGACGACGTTCGATCACCAGCGGCTGCAGCAGGGAATGAACACGATCACCAAGGCACGGCAGCGGGCCGGGAACGTTCGGCAGCACCTCGAACCATTGCCGGCCGACGGTCGTGGAGTCAAACCGGCGGCCGATGAACTTCAACAGTCCATGGCCGGCATCGAGTCCTCCGGGGCGGCTCTGAAGCCGGTGTACGACACGGTCATGGCGCTGATCAATCCTGCGAACTACCCAACGCTCGGCGCGGATCTCGACCGGCTCGGCGATCTTGCGGGGATGTATGCCAACTCCAACGTGTTGTTCGAGGATCCCGCGCGGGCCGCCGCGTTGGTCATGGAAGCTTCAGCCGCATCCAAAGAGCGCCAACGGCTGGTCAAGCAGTATGCCATCTTCGTTACACAGAACACCGAAACCGGCAAGCGTCTTTTCGGTCTCAACAAGCACTTCGTTGAGCAGTACTACGGTTTCGCTGCCGCCGCCAAGGAGCGCAGAGAGGCATTACCCGGAGAGATCCAGGCCCAGATGGACGAAGCCGCCAGCATTGCCGCGCAGGCGGTTGAAGAGAAGAAGCCGCTGTTCTTTACGGGCGGGATCCCACATCGCCTGCAGGAAGCCGAGACGAAACTGGTGTTGTACAAGAGCCTCGATCCACAAGGCGCCGATGTCCTGCAAGAGAGAATCGACCGCTTGGGCGCGCAACTCAGGAAGCAGCAGGATTCGCTGAGGGACGCGATCATCGCTTCAAACGAGCTACCTCCCGATCGCTTCAAGGGAGATGACCGTGCGGCTGTCGGCAAGCTGGCCGCGGACGCCTGGAAGAAGGTGCATCCTGATGCACGGGTCCTGACCTTCCGCATCCCGTCGGAGGCGTGGAAGCGTGAGCTGATCTGGCGCAATCAGACCGGCTCATGGTACAAGATCGACCGCTCCAAGCTGCAGGTCCAACTCATCGTCAAGCATGACGACACACTCGCCGCTATCGAGCCGATCAACTTGTGGAAGAACCACCTCAAGGGCGATACGATCAAAGCGTTTCCGCTTCACGAGCGCGGCGAAGAGTTGCGGCCGCAGAGCCTGATGTCACTCGAAAAGGTGAAATAGGCGCTTCGCGCGGTCTTTACGCGTTCAACTGGAGACCCTCACCCAGGCCAGTTGCCGGTGAAGACCTCCACTGCGGGACCGGTCATGAAGATCGTGTCGTCGTCCGACCATTGGAGTTCCAATTCACCGCCCTCGACGCGCGCGGTGATCGACCTGTCCGTTCGGTTGGTGCGAGCCCCGGCCGCCAAGACCGCCGAGACGCCGGTGCCGCACGCCTGCGTGCGCCCGCTGCCGCGTTCCCAGGTCAGAACCTCGACGCGCCTGCGCGACACGACCTTGACGAAATGCGTGTTCACGCGATCGGGAAACATGGAGTGCCTCTCAATGGCACTACCGTCATCCGCCACCGCGATACCATCCAGGGAATCGACGAAGATGACCGCGTGCGGGTTTCCCATCGAAACGCACGTCATCTGCAGCGTGCGCCCGTTGATCTCGATCGGCGCGTCGATCACCGCGTCCCCCTCGATCTTGACGGGCACATCCCCCGGCGCGAAGCGTGGTTTGCCCATGTCGATCCGCACGGTATCCACCCTTCCGCCGGAGAGCGTACACCGCGCCGTCTTGACACCGTCGTCCGTATCGATCGGGATGATCGGCTCGCGCGTCAGGTCGCGGTCGTAGGCGTACTTCGCGACGCAGCGTATCCCGTTGCCGCACATCTGCGCCCGCGAGCCGTCGGCGTTGTACATCTCCATGCGAATCGCAGCCCGCTCAGAAGACCGGATGAGGATGAGTCCGTCGCCTCCCACGCCCGTGTGCCGATCGGAGATTCTCCGCGCCAGCGTCGGCGGATCCTCCACGTTTTCCTCAAGGCAATTGACAAAGACGTAGTCGTTGCCGGTGCCGTGCATCTTCGTGAATTTCATGGTGAATGATGGTACAGGGTCATCGCTCAATTGATAGAAGCAGCGGCGGCTCGCAGGTCGCGGGGGTCAATAACGGCACTCCGCGCGTGCATTGGGCCCAGCCGTGAGGCTGAGCCCGCCGCGTTCTCTCTCCCGCATAAGAACAACAAAGCTGCTAAGCTCGGATGTCCAGGCGTTTTTTTCCGTGGGAATCCGTAGATATCCCGCTGTTCGCCCCCCCGGGCTGGTCGTTGGACTCGTGCCCTTCGGTAGATTCTTCCTCGTGGGACCGCCCTTGTCCACCGGCACCTTCGGCGTCCGAAAAAACGGCGGTGTCCTCGTCGGACGTCTCTATGGTGGCACCGGCATCGTCGATGGCTTTGATGTTGCGTCTGGCGGCGGACCCTTGACCGGCGTTATTGGCATCGCGGGTCTTGGCGACCTCGGCCTGCTGAAACCCCGCCTGGGCGGCGGATCCGGCGATATTGGGCGGCGGCACATCGGACACGGCACGTACCCCTACCGGCGCACCACTCAAGGTCACGCCTCAAGGAGGTATCGGCAAGAATGCACTGGCGACACGAGTGGATCAATCCTCGACGAAGAGCGCTTCGGAGAATTCGAAATCCTCCCCGAGTGCCTCCCCGCGGCCTCGCTGCTTGAGTTGTGCCTTGAGCCGTGCCAGGATTGACGAGTGCATCTGGCTGACGCGGCTCTCTGAGAGGTCGAGCGTCATGCCGATTTCCTTCATCGTCATCTGCTCGTAGTAGTAGAGAATGAGGACCAGTCGTTCGGCGCGGGTGAGCCCACGGGTGATGAGGTCCTTGAGGTCGCGTTTCTGAGCCTCTTCCACGGGGTCGGCGCTGCGCCGGTCCTGAAGGACATCGATTTCGCAGACGTCGCGGCTGGAGTCGGTCTCGTACTGTTTTCGGGACAGCGAAACGACGGAGACGGCCTTGGCGTCGCGCATCAGGCGCTTGAACTCGTCCCGCGGCAGGTCGAGGTGGGCCGACAACTCCTTCTCGGTGGGCTGCCTGCCGTACTGCGCTTCCAGGGACCGCGTGGCGCGTTCCAGCTTGTGCGCGCGGCTGCGCACGAGCCGCGGGACCCAATCCATCGACCGCAACTCGTCGAGGATGGCGCCCCGGATGCGGGGAGCGCAGTAGGTCTCGAACTTCACACCGCGTTCGAGGTCGAAAGAGTCGATGGCGTCAACCAGCCCGAAGATTCCGGCGGAGATGAGGTCGTCGGTTTCAACTTCGTCGGGGAGCTTCGCGCCGATGCGTTCGGAATTGTACTTGACGATTCCACGGTAGTTTTCGACCAGGATGTTGCGCAGTTCGGGCGACCGCGAGGCCTTGTAGTCTATCCAAATCTCGTCGAGCCGTTCCTTGGTCAGGGCTACTTGCATGCGATCCTCTCCTTGGCGGCCATACCCAAGACCAGCCGTCCATCGGCCGCGCGGGCTTCCATTGTGTCCCGGCGGTCGGTCCCGCCGATTTCGATCACGTACCCATCGGCTCCGCGCTATCTTCGGTGTACGATTTTTGTTGATCCGGCGCAGGGTCCGCCTCAGCCGGTGAATCTTCGGACGTTCGGAGGGCTTTCTCTTTTTCGGCGGCGTGCTCGGCAAGAACGATGCTCACGGCCCAGCCGGCCAGAAGCCCGATAAACGCGAATACGATCATCGCCCAGATGGCGCGCGCGAGGATCGCCGCAACCGGGTTTCTCGCCCAGAGGCCTGCAAGAACACTCACGGAGAAGGCCAACAGGCCCAACGCCGCAGCGGATGAACGGGGTGCCATCATCTGTCACATCCTTGTGACTCGTTCCGCGGAGACAGTATCATGGTGAAGCGCGGGGGGCGCCGAAGGTTGGGCTTTCGGATCCATCCGCGGTCTTCACTCGACCGTTGCTTGTCGCCAGCGACATCCTTGCCGGCGGTGCGTGCGGCAGCGCCAACGCAGCTCACACGAAGAGTTCGACGAACCGCATCAGGAGCGGGCCGCTCGATGCCGCCCTCGGCGGCGCGGGCGCCCGCATGAACCGTGCGGCAAAAGCCGTCAAACAGAGGCTCGACGGACTTCGCGGATAGCACAACACCATGGGTCTGCGACCGCGCACCGCCAACTCCACGTGCTTATCTTGGAGGACGTAACCACCGTCCGCAAGGGAAAAGTCGAGGAATCTCTGCGCAACGGCCGCAACACGGCGAAAAATGTCGCGGGCCTCGTCCCGCCCCTGCACCCTGTTGAGCAGGAGCTGAATCGGACCGTGAAATCCTGAACGCAATAACACCTTAGTCATTGCATAGGCGTCAGTTAGGGACGTTGATTCCGGAGTACTCACAACCGTAACAACATCCGCCTGCTGGGCGAACACCAGCACGTTGTCCGAGATTCCCGCTCCGCAATCGTAGATAACGATTTCGGCGGCACCGCCCAGGCTTCGGACGGCGTCGGCGAGGCGCCGGCGTTCGATACGGTTCATGTTGGCCAGCGCGACGTCGCCCGACGCTCCGCCGATGAACCTGATTCCGCACGGCGTCGTCACCGCGATCTCACCAATGGCGCGTTGCCCGGACAGCACGTCCGCGAGCGTGTGTCGCGGCGTGACATCGAGAAGAACATCAGCGTTGGCCAGCCCGGTGTCCAGGTCGACCAGTGTGACGCGACGCCCCGACGCGGCAAGGCACGCGGCGAGATTGACGGCGATGTTGGTCTTCCCGACGCCGCCCTTGCCGCTGGTGATGGCGATGTGTAGCGCCCGCCCGCGGCGCTGCGCGCCGACCTGGCGTCGCAGGCGGGCGGCCTGATCGGTGGCGTTCGAATGTGTTACGCGCAGTCCCATCACCAACGTCCCATCGGATCACACATCGGCTGTGATCGCCCTCTCTTCCGCCCACGTCCGTGCCACGTCGTGTCCCTGCACGATGAGGTCGGCCAGGCGCTGTCCGCGCCCGATTTCGATGTCGTCCGGCACTTCCTGCCCCGTCGTCACGTACGAAAGACGCGCGGCGGCGTGATGCAGACAGTTCAAAATGACGCCGAAGCCCACGGCCTCGTCGAGTTTCGTGAAGATGAGACGATTGACGCCAAGGTCGCTGAAACGCTCGATGACGCGCCGGCACACCGCCGTACTGCTGGTGGAGGAGAGCACGAGGTGCGTTTCATCAGGCGCGGCGCAGGCGAGCATGGCTTTCAACTCGCTGAGTCGCTCAGGGTCGTTTTGGCTTCTGCCGGCCGTGTCGATGATAACCACGTCGCAATCGCTCATGTTCGTAACGGCGGAGCTCATCTCGTCGGCCGTGGTCACCACGCGCAGCGGCACGTCGAGGATTCTGGCGTACGTTCGAAGCTGGTCGACCGCGGCGATGCGATAGGTGTCGATGGTGATGAGTCCGACCTTGCGCCCCTGGCGAAGGCGGTATTGCGCCGCGAGCTTGGCCGCGGTGGTGGTCTTGCCCACGCCCGTCGGGCCGACGAGGGCGATGATGGTTGTCTCGGCGCCGGGGTCGAGTCGCGCGGGTTCCGCCGTGGGCAGCATGGAAGCGATGTATCGTGCAAGCCGGTCGCGGACTTGCTCGGCGTCTTCCAATTGCAGTTCGCTTCGTTCGGCGCGAATGCGTCGAACGAGCTGCTCGGCAAGGTCCTCGGCGACCTGCGCTTC
>JAJDDR010000292.1 GCA_029260255.1 Phycisphaerae bacterium | reverse complement strand
CGGTCCTTCTCTTCGACCGTCATGGTGCATATTTGTTCGTCGGTGAGCTGCTTGATGGCCATGCGTGTCTGCTCTCAGCGAGTTGGTGCGTTGTTTCGCGCGGTACCGATCGACTGCCGTTCGCCGGGGTCAGCGTAGGGGATGGCGGCGGCTGAATCAAGTGTGGCGCAACGGCGGTGCGCGTGTATGATTTCGCCGGGGTAGTTTGGGGAGTGTTGCGAAGATGATGGTGAAGAAGGCGTTCGATCACTGCGCTGATGACTATGCGCGGCACCGGCCGCCGTATCCGGCGGGGGTGTTTGATGTGCTGGCGAGCGGTGCGGTGGGGGGTGCGAGTGGGCGCGTGGCCGATGTGGGAGCGGGGACGGGGATTTTTTCGAGACGATTGGCGGAGTGCGGCTGGAGCGTGATCGCGGTGGAGCCGAGCGAGGCGATGCTGGCGCACGTTTCGGATTCACGTGCGGATGGTCGCGTTCGGCGTCTGTGCGCGGCGGCGGAGGCGACGGGGTTGGCTGATGGATCGGTGGCGCTGGTCACGGCGGCGCAGGCGTTTCACTGGTTCAACCCGCCGTATGCGCTCGCCGAGTTCGCCCGCGTGCTGAACCCGGGCGGGCGTCTGGCGTTGTGCTGGAACAACCGTGACGGGACGCGCGGCGAATTCGTCGCGGCGTACGAGGCGCTCATCGCGCGTTACAACAGGAAATACAACCGGGAGTATCGCCGGCAGGATTGGGTGGCGAAGATCGCGGCTTGTGGGGCGTTCGAGGCGGCGGAGTATCATCGGTTTGAACACGTCTGGTCACTGCCGGCGGCGGGGTTCGTCGGGTTCTCGCGGAGTGTGTCGTACATACGGAACGTGCTGTCTCGGGAGGAGATGCCGCGATTCGAGGACGACCTGCGGGCGCTGATGGAGCGGCATTTCGGCGGCGGCGGGGCGTGCTGCGTTCCGTTGCGGACGGACCTTTGGACGGCGCGGCGACGGTAGTCGCGGTTCGGATTGGCGCCGGTCGGAACCGCGCCCGTGAGGAAGCGGCCTGGCGCGCACGAGCGCGGTGCTGCGGTTCGAGGCCGCTCCTTTGCAGTCGCGGTTCTGATTGAGCATGGAACGGCGTCAACGTCAATGGCGGGGTTCGCGTCTCGTGGCAATCGGGCACGCATGGGCGCGGTCTTCGAGAAGGATGCTGCCTTCTGCATCGATACTCAGTTTGGCTTCGGCGAAATCGAATTCGTCGGGAAGCACATTGATGATTTCAATGTGCGACCACGGGATGATCCGTATGCCTAACTCGCCTGCAAGGACGTCCTTGAGGCTGTTGACCAATCGGCCGAAGTGAAAGGACCGGCAGTTCAATTCGACGCAGACGCTGTCCTTTGCGAGAACCTCACCGATCAGCAGATGGTTGTGCGCCTCGTGGTACGCTTTGACCACGCGGACTTTCCATACGATGCAAGGAGATTTGTCAGTCACGATGGGCCTTTCCGAACAGAATGTCGCCGGCTCTACACGCGCTGTTACGACCCGGGCGAACTTCGCAAACCTGGATCGCCGACCGGGGTTCCCCCTCAGCGCCCCCCGGATCGGCGGAGTTTTTCGTCTAAAAGTACCTGCTATTCGATGCTGCCGCCGCCGGGCAACGCCTTCGGTCGAAGTCGGCCGTACCACATCGAACCGCGGATCTCCTTGAACGCGCTGGCGTTGATCTCGAATCCGCCGGCGCCTTTGTACGGTCCGAGGAAGCCGTCCGGGGAGTTGTCCACCGGGTTGGACGGGTCACCGTAGTAGGCGAGTTGCCCCCCGGTGTCGTAGACCTTGGTGGCGTGTCCGTCGGCGAAGACTACGTTGGCGTAGCCGCCAACCAGGTCGCCCATAGTCGGGTTGTGAACGGGTGCGATGTCGTTGAACTCGTGTCCCTGCCGACCCGGGTCTCCGGTGACGGCGCTGTAGTCAACGCTCATCCCGTCGCAGAACGATTCCACCGTGAACGCGCCGGCGTTGATGACCTCTTCGTCGGCGAAGGTGTTGATCGTGTCGGCGTACGCGGCCGTCACCTCACTGTCGCTCGAATCCCCCGCCCGGGCGTCTCCCATGACGGCGATGCGGTCCGGCGAAACGGCCGATCCACTGAGATGACTGTCGTTCAGCGGTCCGTCCCCGTCACGTGGGCACTTGCTCGGGTCGCTGGGGTTACCGTTGGAGCCGTACCCGTCTGCGGCCGTCGGGTCTCCGCGCGAGAAGTGCCAGGTGGTGGCGTAGTTCGAGTTGTAGCCCTTTAGCCAGAGCTCAGCCGCGTCTTGCGGATCCGTACCCGGGTCGATGATCGGGACCAGTGCGACGCCTCCGTTGTCAGCCCAACGATTGGGATTGTCCGTCCCGGTCGCGGCCGCTCCGGTGTAGTCTGCCACCTTCTCACTGACCCGCCATCGGTTGGTCGGGCACAGCATCCTGCCCGGCGAACCAATGCCCATGTTGATCATGTCCGCGACCCAACCGTACGTGCGCACATCGCCGTCCCGCCGGTGGTCAAAAGCACCGCTCGAGCGCGACAACCTGGAGTCCTGATTCGCGTAGATCTCGAACCCCGACGCGAAAGCCCGTAGGTGCGACGCGCAGGCGGACGCCTTTGCGGTCTCTCTGGCCGAACTCAGTGAGGGTAGCAGCATCGATACCAGCAAGGCGATGATGGCTACTACGACAAGTAACTCGACCAACGTGAATCCGGAACTCCGGTCTCTTGGCAGTCGTTTTTCCATGTTTCTCTCCTGGGGTCGGTTATCCCTCTGTGTCTGATTCGGACTGGCGAGTACGCACTCGCCGGTAATCTCCGGGAGGGAGTATGGCCGATTCCTGTTAAGCGATGATGGTCGCCTGATTAATGCTCAGTTAAGATTGAGATTGCGGGGTCGGGACGAGCGGGTGCGTGTGTCAAGACGGCCGGACGGGAACGGTGTGTTGGGGCCGCTCGTTGACAGTCGCGGGGGAATAGGTCGCTCCTTTACAGTCGCGGTTCGGATTGGCGCCGGTCGGAACCGCGCCCGTGAGGAAGCGGGCTGGTGCGCACGAGCGCGGCGCTGCGGTTCGAGGCCGCTCCTTTACAGTCGCGGTTCTGATAGGCTTTCTTCAGGATTCGTTGGAGTGATCGATGGCGTTGCCTTGGGGATCGATCCAGTGGCGGCAGTCGACGAGTCGGTCGGGGGTTAAGACGGCGCGCTCGACGGGTTCGCGTGTGTTG
>JAJDDR010000291.1 GCA_029260255.1 Phycisphaerae bacterium | reverse complement strand
CGGTGAGATGATCGCCGAAGGTTGTCTGGCTATCGAGATGGGCGCCGTTGCGACCGATCTGGCCGAGACCGTCCACCCGCATCCGACGCTCAGCGAGACCATCGGCGACGTGGCGGACATGATGCTGATGCGTTAGTTTACTGCCGTGCCCCAAGCTTCGTTCATCAAGACGCTCGCCGAACAGATCGCCGAGGAGGATCTATTCCGTCGCGACGAGACGATGGTGGTCGCGGTGTCCGGCGGGTCCGATTCCATGGCGCTGCTGCACGCACTGTGCGCTCTGAACGACGAGGCCGAGTTCTCGCTGAAGCTGCACGTCGCCCACCTGAATCATCAACTTCGCGGAACCGAAGCCGAAAAAGACGCCGCGTTCGTTCAAGCCGCGGCCGACAGCCTCGGGCTCAGCTCGACCATAGAGTGTCGCGAGGTCGCCGCCGCGGCCAGCGAAGCGGGTAAGAGCGTCGAGGAGTTCTCCCGCCAGCAACGCTATCTGTTCCTGGAACGTACCTGCATCAAGGTCGGCGCGACCGCGGTCGCCGTCGCCCACCACGCCGATGACGACGCCGAGACCATCCTCCACCGCGTGCTGCGCGGAACCGGCATCCGTGGGCTCGCGGGGATACCGCGCCGCCGGACCATCAGCCCGTTTAGTGACGTGGTCATCGTTCGCCCCTTCCTGCGTTTCACCAAGAAGCAACTGCACGCGTTCCTCGGCGACCACGGCATTCCGCATCGCGACGACCGGACCAACGAACAAAACGAACCCATGCGAAACCGCATCCGCAACATCATCCTCCCCCTGGTCGAGGAACAGGCCAATCCTCAGGTACGCGAAGCGCTACTGCGGCTGGGCGAACAGGCCAAGTGGATCGGAGAATACCTCGCACAGACCGCGCAACGCACGTTCGAGACGCTGATCGTCAGTCGCACCGATCAGCAGCTCATCCTCAACGTGACCTCCCTGGTTCGCAAGAACCGAATCATCCAGACCGAACTTGTCCGCCGGTCGATCGAGTCATTCGAGATCGGTCAGCAAGAGATCGGCTTCGCCCACCTCAAGGCCATCCTCGATCTGTTGTCCGACCCCGGCAGCGGCAAGCAGTTGCACCTGCCGGGCGGCATGTCCGTCAGCAAAGTGTACGATCGCCTGGTTTTCTCGCTGCCGACCGACGAGCCCCGTGAGACTATCGCGTCGGAGATCGCGATTCACGTGCCCGGCACGACGAGTCTTCCGGTTCGACGAATGGTGATCGAGTGCGAGGTGTCCGACATCACCCAAGACGAAGTCGCCCAGTGGCGGAAACAGCCGCACAAGAATGAGGAGTGTGCCGATTTTTCACGCGTCCACCTTCCGCTCGTAGTTCGCCCTCGGGCGAGCGGCGACCGCTTTTCGCCGCTGGGTGCTCCCGGCTCAAAGAAACTCTCCGAATTCCTGATCGATACCAAGGTCGACCCGGCCGAGCGCGATCGCGTGGCCGTCCTCTGTGACCAGTTGGGTCCGATCTGGATCGTCGGACACCGCCTCGACGAGCGCGTCAGGCTCACGCGACAGACGCGAAGGGTCCTGCGCATGCGGGCGCGCCGGCTCGAAGGCGAGCGATAGTCGCCATGGGACCGCAGGCCGACGCGCACGGCGGCTCGAAGGATACACACGATACGACGCTGAGTGTCCGGTTGCTGTTCGCGATTTTTCTCGTGGCGCTCGCCGCGCGCGCGGGCTGGGGGGTCATCAGTGCGACGCGCACTGAGGATCCACAGCGGCTTCAGTTCCCGGACGAGGTGGATTACTGGTCGATCGCCCAATCCGTTGCCCGCGGCGAAGGCATCGTGGGCGAGCACGGTTTTCGCGCGCTGCGTATGCCGCTCTATCCGGGGTTTTTGGGGCTCTTTGCGTCGCGTGAGAACGGCGTTCTAGCGGCCCGAACAGTGCAGTGGGTGATCGGAGCGGTTGCCGCGGTGCTTGTCGCGCTGCTGGGCGTCAGGATTGCCGGACACGGCGCGGGACTGCTCGCCGGCTGTCTCGTCGCCGTCGACCCGTTCCTGGTGTTCTTCGCGTCGCTGCTTCTGACCGAGACGCTCTACATCACGGCGCAGTGTGCTCTGTTTGTTGTTGGCTGGCGTCTGCTGCGACCCGATGCGCGTTCGTCCATCGCGCGGTGGGCCGCGGTGGGACTCTGTGCCGCGGTGTGTGTCTACGCGCGCGAATCGTCCGTTCTCCTTTGCTCGCTCTGGGTCGCGCTGCTGGTCGCGGTGCGGCGAGGGAATCGATCGTCGCTACTGGGTGGTGCAGCAGCCGTCGTCATGGTCGCGGTCTCTCTGCTCCCGTGGGCGCTTCGAAACCAGCGGGGCACCGGCGATCTGTGCTGGCTGACCCACCGCGGTGGAATCTCCCTGTACGACGGCGTCGGACCGCAGGCGACCGGCGCCAGCGATCTCGGCAACATCAAGCAGATGGACGCCGTCCGCGGGCTCGATGAGGTCGCCTGGAATCGATACTTCATGGATCGGGCGCTGGACAGCATCAGGACCGATCCCGCGAGGATCGTCCGGCTCGCGCCCGTCAAACTCGCCCGCACGTGGAATCCAGTGCCCAATGTTGACACTTATCAGTCCGCCTTGATCCGGCTGGTGAGCGCGGCGTGGACGATCCCCATCTATCTGTTCGCACTGGTCGGATCCATCCACCTCGCGCGGCGCGATCGCCCGGCCGTCGCGGCGCTGTTGTTGCCTGCAGTGAGTGTCGCGATGTTGCACTCGGTCTTCGTGGGAAGTGTCCGTTATCGACTGATCGCCATGCCGATGATCGAGGTGCTGGCCGCCGTCGGAATCGCGTGGCTGTTCACTCGGAAAACAGCGACCCCTGCTGCGGTATCTGCGTCTCGGCCAGGTGCTTGACGTTGCGGATCTCCTCGACGAACTCGGCCACGTCGCTGTATTTGCGATAAACGCTGACGAATCGCACGTAGGCCACCGTGTTCAGGTCGCGCAACCGCGCCACCAGAAACTCGCCGATCTCCTCGCTCGACACTTCGCGATCGTGCTCCTTGAAGATGTCACCCTCGACGTCGTCGACGAGCCCGTCGATGTCCGAATCCGTGATGGGCAGCTTGTAGCAAGCATGACTGACGCCGTAGCTGATCTTCTGCCGATCGTACGGGACCCGCGAGCCGTCCCGCTTGACCACGGTCAGACGCAACTCCTCCTCGATGCGCTCCTTGGTGGTGAACCGCCGACCGCACTCGACGCACTCCCGCCGGCGCCGGATCACCCCGCCGCCTTCGGTCAGGCGTGAATCGATGACCTTGTCTTTGTTTGCTTCCTTACAGCTTGGACACCGCATCGGCTATCGTGCTCCCTCGTCCGTGGCGGCCGGATATTGTAGCGTAAGCAGCCCCCATGGCGAAACCGCGCCGATTCCGACGCCAAGGCACTGGACGGAACGCGTCCGATCCCTATCGTATCGCCCATGCCGACTTGGATGAACAAACGACGCGTGGGTGGGCACGCCCTGGTAGGCTACAGCCTGGCGGGCGAGGAGACCGTCATCGGACTCCCCGAGTTGAACGTCTGCTTCGACGTCGGACGGGCACCAAGGGAGATCATCCCCATCGACAATCTCTGCATCTCCCACGGGCACATGGACCACGCCGCCGGTGTGGCCTACTACCTGTCGCAGCGGGGGTTCATCGGTGCCGGCGCCGGACGGGTCATCATCCATCGCGACCAGGCCGTCAACATCCAGAGGTTGATGGCAGTCTGGGCGGACATCGAAGGTCATCCCGCGCCGGGGCACATCGAAGCGGTTCTGCCCGGCGAAGATGTCAAGATCCGCCGCGATCTCCTTATCAGGCCGTTCGCCGTCGACCACGCCGCCTCCGCACTGGGGTTCTCGGTGGTCGAATCGCGCCACAAGCTCAAGGCGGAGCACGCCGGCAAGAGCGGTCAGCAACTCGTGGCCCTCAAGAAGCAGGGCATCGAGATCGAAGACTGGATCGAGGTTCCCCTCGTTACTTACTGCGGAGACACGGCTGTCGGCGATTTCCTCGACTTGCCCTGCGTTCGGCAAGCGGGGGTCCTTCTGATCGAGTGTACGTTCTTCGACCGCGAGCACCTTCACCGCGCCCGCGTAGGCCGGCACATCCACGTTACCGATATCCGCGAGATCCTCGGCCGTATCGAGTGCCCGCACGTGGTCATCACCCACGTCACGCGCCGCACCGACCCGCGCCGCGCCCGAGAAATCATCAAGGACGCCGTCGACCCCGCCGACGTCGACCGAATCTCCTTCCTCATGGACCGCCCGCCGAGGCGTCGGCAACAGTTGCCCGTCGCCGATGCAACAACTGGAGACGTGACGTGAACGCCAGAGTAAACGGCATAGCAGTCAACTTTGAGGTACGCGGACACGGCCGGCCGGTTCTGTTCATACACGGCTTTCCGCTGTCGCATCAGTTGTGGACGCCGATGGCCGACAGGCTGAGCGACGTCTGCAAGCTCATCATGCCGGACCTGCGGGGACTTGGGCGCAGTGAAGCGACGGAGTCGGCAAGCATGGCGCTGTACGCCGACGACCTCAACGCGCTACTCGATGATGTTGGTGTGACCGAGCCCGTTACCGTCGTTGGGCTTTCGATGGGCGGGTACGTCGCGTTCGAGTTCTTCCGGCGTCACAAGCAGCGTGTAAGGGCGATCGTGCTGGCCGACACGCGGTGCCAGGCCGATCCGCCCGAGATTATCGAGGTCCGGGCCAAGACGGCCGCGCAGGTGCTCGACAAAGGAAGCCGCGTCGTCGCCGACGTAATGATCAACCTGCTCTTCGCACCCGACACGCCGGAGACGCTTCGCGCCGAATGGCATGGGATCATGGCCGGCTCTTCGCCCATCGGAGTCGCGGCCGCCCTCGGCGCCATGGCCGCCCGCGTCGACTCCACCGACACGCTGCCCGCGATCGATGTGCCGACGCTGGTGATCGTCGGTGAGAATGACGGCATCACGCCGCCGAGAGACGCCCAGTTCATGCACGCTGCCATCCCGCACGCCCAACTGGAAGTCATCCCTGACGTCGGACACATGACCCCCGTCGAGGATCCTCAGCGTTTCGCCGACGCGCTGCGCGCTTTTCTCGGTACGCTCACCGACTGAGCACGCGCAAATCAGCCACGCCGCCTGCGGCCGATTTCGCGGCGCATGATCGGGCGCGTCGGCGAACGGCGGGCGACCTCGTCGAACCCGGCGCTGCGAAACGTGGAGGCGAGTCCGACGTAGGCGAACGGATCGGGCGTGTTCTTCTTCGGCTCGACAGGGTAACCCTCGATGATCTTTGCCCCACATGCCTTGGCGTACCGCACCGCTGCTTTGAGAAGCCGAGCGGAGACCCCGCTCCGGCGATACTCCTTGGCCACGAAGAAGCAGGTGACCGACCACACCGGTTGATCGTCCACCGGTTTCAGAACGCGAGACCGCGCCAATCGCGGATATGCATCTCGCGGCGCCAGCGCGATCCAGCCGATCGGCTCGTCCCCGTCGTACGCGATCAGCCCCGGGCGCTCGTCCGACCGGACAACGCTCTTGAACGCCCGCTTGTTGCCTGCGCCCTTCTTGGTCTCGAACGCCGCGTGCGTCAGCCGCCAGTACATGCACCAGCACCCGCCGCACGCGCCACGCGGGCCGAACAACGCCTCCAGATCACGCCAGCGATCTAGTGTCAATGGGTGGCACTGAAACTTCACGCCCATCTTCCAAACTCCCGATTCCATCGCCTGCTCCGGCGGCCGACACCATGAGTATCGCATCTGTTCCCACCCGCGGGTACCACCAAGACCCCCCCAATCTCTACCCACATTGCCCAGATTACCATTTCCGACGTGCCGGGTCTGGAGGATTCGTGAGTATCGGGGGCGTACGCCGATGCTAGGATATGGGCGGGAGCGTCCGAATCGTTCTCACTGATCGTGTTCCTGCGGACAAGGAGGTCAAGGCATGGTATTTGGCAAGGCGCGCGTCGTTCGACACCGTGAAGTTCAGCAATCGCTTTTTGACGACGATTTGATCGACCACTTTCGTGGCAGAGGGCAACCCGATGCCTTCGAACGCCGGACGATACCCATCGTCTACGGGTCCGGGCGTCTCGCCGATTCGCGCGACGACTCCGGCGTTTTCTGCGGAGGGGAGTTTATTGAGGCTTGCGCAATCTCTGAGGACGCGGGCGACACGCGCGCGCGGGGAACTTCGCGGGACGAGCGGTCGACAGCGGTCGCGCCGCAAACCGATCGCGTAATCCGCCCGGACCTGCCGCTGGCTCCCGCGAGCGTGAGCCCCTCCGTGTCGACCGAGAATCGCGCCAAAACCGTCGCTCCAAGACTTGCCCGCGTCGAGTCGGCCATCGCGACGCATCCGAGATTCGAGGTCGCACCTCCCGCCGAGCGTGTGGGGTCATTCGCGTGGCGGAGGTTTGCCCTGGGGCTGGTCGCGGGGACGGCCGCCGGGGTGTTGCTGTTGGCTGTGTTGGGAAGCTTCTAGCGTCGCTTCCGCACGGTGCTTCGACTTCTCTTGACCTCTGCGATTCTACCAAGGCGACTTTTTCGAGCCGCGACCGCAAGGAAGCGGTTGACGTGAAAACGCACCGGCCTCTCTGGAAACTGCACTAGCAGCCAAAGATAGTGTCGCAGGAATGACCCGCTCGTTTCGCCGCAATGCGGTCGTTGGCGGCGAGGTGCTCGAGGATTTTGAAGACGTCCGCGATGTTGTCTGTCGCTTCGATCGACTCGGCCCATTCCGTCGCGGTGCGGGGCGTTCCCTTGTTTTCGTTCATCGCGCGGAGCAGCGATCGCTGCAAACCGATGACGGCGGAGGCCGCCTTCTTGCCGGCTTCGACGCCGGGTTGGTGGTAGGCGTTGACGTCGATCAACGATGCGTACAGACCCACCGCTCGCTCGAAGAGCGCAATCAACGCGCCGAGCGACCGTGGTGACACGCGGTCGATGGTGACGGTCATCGACTCACGACCGGACTCCGACAACGCCCGTCGCGTTCCCAGCAGGAATCCCAGCAGGTAGTCGCCGGTCGTCACGCCGTCTTCGACCTCGATGGACTCGCCGTCACGATCCCGGAGTACCTCGACGAACGTGACGAAAAAATCGCTTCGCCCGTCGCGAAGCTGCTGCACGTAGGCGTGCTGATCGGTCGAGCCCTTGTTGCCGAAGACGGTCAGACCTTGCAGCACGTCCCGGCCTTTTCGATCGACGTGTTTTCCAAGTGACTCCATCACGAGTTGCTGGAGATAGCGGCCTAGAAGGAGCAGCCGGTCCTTGTAGGGCAGCACGACCATGTGCTTGTCGCCGCGGCCCGCGCCCGCGTAATGCCACATGAGTGCCATCAGAGCGGCGGGGTTCGTCGCGATATCATCGCGGCGTGTCTGCCGGTCACAGGCGGCCGCTCCCGCCAGCATCGCGTCGATGTCGAACCCCTGGAGTGCCGCAGGCAACAGTCCCACGGCCGACAGAACGGACGTGCGACCGCCGATCCAATCCCACATGGGAAAGCGGCGCAGCCACCCCTCCGTATCCGCGCGCTTGTCCAGTGCGCTGCCCTCCTGCGTGACGGCCACCGCGCACGACGCGAACGACACGCCGGCGCGTTCGTAGGCGCGCTGCACCTCGAGCATTGCGTTACGCGTCTCGACGGTGCCGCCCGACTTGGAGATAACCAGTGTCAATGTGTGGCACAGAGCGTCGCCGATGTGCGCGAGGACGTGATCGATCCCCTCGGGGTCGGTGTTGTCGCAGAACGACACCTGCACGGGATCGTCCGCCGTTCCCAAAGCGCCTGCCACCAACTGCGGACCCAGCGCGGACCCGCCGATTCCGATCACGATCATCTTGGAGAACTTCTGACCGGATGGTGTGGTGACGGAACCGCCGTGTACGTCCGCCGCGAAACGCTTGATGTCAGCGAG
>JAJDDR010000030.1 GCA_029260255.1 Phycisphaerae bacterium | reverse complement strand
CACGAGCGCTGAGTTGTAGAACTGCGCGGCTGGCGCCTCCTCGAGGAGCCCAACCACGACGACCATGTTCCCGGCTGCCTTGAGCACCCGCTGAATGGGGGCAGACCTCCGCGACAGGGCGTGCCGGTGGACGCCTCCGTCCCCTTCGCGGTGTGGGAACCCCGTGAGCGATGTCTCGGGAAACACCAGGAGCTCGACGCCCTCGGCCCGTGCGCGCTCGATATACTCAAGGTGCTTTTCCAGATTCGCCTCGGCCGTGGCAAGGCGGGTGTCGATCTGGGCGACCCCGATCCGGAGTGGTGCTGCTTGCATATATGCTGCTCCCGATACGTCTTCGCGGTACTCGCCTTGTCCGCGTTAGTCGGTCTGATGGCATCGAACGTTTTCTGGCGCATCGTGCGACGCTCGATTTGAAAGCTAATCTGATCGGCGACGTTGCCCTAATCCTCGATACCATACTGTTCAAGAAAACCTTCGGGGATCGACGCCGTCAGACGTCCTACCAGGGCATAGTAGAACAGCTGCGTTCCTTCCATCGAAAGGCGGTGTCGGTAGCGTTCGAGATGATAAATATCAAGGTACTTCGAGAAGATCAATTCGCGGACGAGACGCGAAAAGCCTGTGTGCTCGGTGTGATCGAGAAATGTTTCCTTGATATTGAAAGCCAGCCAACCATCGGTTCGAATGAGCTTTATGGCATTGAAGAACGCTCGTGGCGGAATGTCGCCAAAGCCGAGAGCTGCAACGCAGGTTAAGCAGTCAAAGTGCCACTCGCGGAGTTCGTCATGCACGTCATTGTCTAGGTTTGCAAAGTCGTGGACATAGTAGTCGTCGTAGACGGTGGATCGGTCCCGGTAAGCCGCATCGCGAGCTTCCGGGATGATGTCCGCACCCACCAGCCGGGCAACGCCCTCACGTTTGAGGACTTCGCCCATCATTCCGTTGCCAGCTCCCAAATCGATGACGCGCAATTCGGTAACAGGTTCGCGGACGGTATTGAGAGCACGTTGCAGTAAATCGGCTACTTTTGCAGGCGAGTTGCAGCGAAGTCGGTCGTAAAAGAGCTGCTCATATAAGCCGGGCCGCTTGTAGATCTCGTTGTAATCGTGGAATCGCAAACGCTTCTCTTTACCGTCCTCGATGAGGGTAAAGAAGATTTCGTCTTGCCCCAGTTTCTGGGAGTCGGCTTGCGGAAACTGAATTCGGTAGCGTTCTGGCATAATCTAATAGCCTACCGCCATTTGGCATTCCTACAAGGGCTCAAGCATCCTTGGCCTTATTGCCCGTCATCGGCAGACGGCGTTCCCCGCCAGGGGTCGCCAGCCAACCGACTGATGAGGTTCTCGCGGACGAGCATCGTGGCCACCTTGGCGTCATAGCTGATGCCCGTTGCCAGAAGCGGTCTGATGTCGTCCAGAAACACCGACGCAGCCTCTTTCTCGAACAAGTTTTGCTCAAACTCGGCGCGCGAGATCGTCCGTTTCTCGTGCTTCATGTATGCGAAAAAGCACGCGACCACTTGGTCGGGGTCCAGCAAGCCACGGCTCAGACACAGCCACAAATCGAAGAGGTCGCGCCCTTTGCGACGCTGATAAAGGGCTCGCAGCTTCGTGCCCATCAGTTCGTCCAGCTGGTACGTGGTCACGCTGGCCTCGCCGGTGAACCACGGGTTCGCCACCGCGAGCGGCTGTCGCTGGTAGTCCAGAACCGTGAAATGCTCGCGCGTGTTGATCTCGATCGTCAGTCGCAGCGGCCGGATCGGCGGCACCTCCGATTCGAAACGATAGACCAGCGTCACACTTGCTGCACTACTCGAACGCTTAGGAATCCCGAGCCAGGGATCTAGCCGACGGCGGATAGCGTTCAACACGTCGCCTATTGCACCAGGCTCTCTTTGAACCAGGTCGATGTCCTCGGAGTATCGACTGGGAGGATGGATGAACAGTTTGTTCAGGGCCGTGCCGCCCCGAAGGGCGAGTGAACCGCTCAGTTCGGAGTCGGTGAATATCTCAACGGTCGCACGTGAAAGCACGAGATCCTGTTCAACCTGAGCGTCATCGGCCCAGGGTGCGGTCTCGCGCCATGCGGTAATGTGTGCTTGCGGTATCATGTTTCGACATCGATCGGCTCAGTGACGCGCACATGCCACCGTCGGTCCTCGATCGCGCCGTTAGCGTTTCGCCCTGGGCGCAGCAGGACCACATGCGGGGACTGACGTCCGAGCCATTCATGAAGCGCCTTCGCCTGCGGGCGACCCCGAACCCTTTCGAGTACGTAACCCAGGCGCTGCGCGTTGGGAAGGTCCCCACTAGCGCGCACGACCTTCAGCAACCGTTTCGGATCCAGCATCGGAGCCAGATCCACCAGTACGGTCGCAACGTTGTCCAGATGGCCGGCCGCTTTCGCGAAGCGCACCAGGTCCACGGCCGTCGACTCCGGGGTGGACACGCGCATCGCGCCTGTTGGCGTCTTCACATTCTGCACCGCGGTGTGCGTAATGCGCTTGTTGACGAAGATCCGAATCCGCGCACGGCCGACCCGCAGGGGTCTGACCGGCCGATCGGTGAGAACCTGAAACTCCTGAGGCTGCTGGTGGGACGCTCCATGGATGCCGGCCGCACTGAGCAATCCGACATAGTAGGGTCGCTCCATCGCCTTCATTAGGTCGTCTATGAACCAGGACGGGGGGGGAGCGCCGGCATGGAAATACTCGAGCGGCACGATCACGTAGAAGTAGCTTTTGACCTTCACCACGCGTTGGCGTCGAGCGAGACGTTGGAGGGCTTTCTTGACCGCCTCGGGCGAGAGGCCGCTGCCACTGATGGCCTCGGCCCGGAGGAACGTGTACCTCCCCCGCGCTTGCAGAGAATCGACCCAAAATTCCACGGTCGGAGCCGGCATCATCGCCTCGACGCAATGTTTGCACACGGGGATACTATGTATCCCTTTACGCAAACAAGTATACATCACGATTCCGCCCCTGTCAAGCGGCTTCTGCGGCTCGATCACTCCCCGCCGGACGATGTCGCGAAGGCCTGCCGGCGACGCATCCCTGAGGGCCAATCGCATCTCATTGGGTGGTCGGTCGGGCGTGGAAGAGTACTCACACAGTACTCACCAAAAGCGGTCTACAATGGTTTCTGATGGTCTCAAGTGGTCAGATTGAGTCAGCCTTGGCACCAGCGAAAACCGCGATATCGGCGTTTCCAGGCCGTGAGGAGGGGGTGAAGATCACTTTCGATTCCCCCCGCCTCCAGTTGTAAGTCTTTTATTGACAAAGGTGTACGATTCGTAATAGCGAGTACTCACAGAGTACTCACAACATTGTGCCATAGTAGTGTCACTTCTGCTCAAGTAGGCGGTCGTCGATCCCGCTGTCGAACTTGGCGTACTCCTCGTGGAAGGCGAACCGATCCAGGCCCCG
>JAJDDR010000290.1 GCA_029260255.1 Phycisphaerae bacterium | reverse complement strand
GTTCGTCCACAGTCATCCCATCGACTCCTGCTGCCCCTTTATTGCTCACGACGCGCTGGTAGGCTGCCAACATGTTCTCACGGCATACTACTTCCTCCATTGTCAACGATCTCTGGTCCCCAACGTGCTCTTCGCATGCCGTGCCTGTTTGATGCGCACCTCCCCTACTCTCGGCGGTTCCGCCGCCTACCCTCCGGGCGTGCTCCGGCATCTCAGCCTTCTGGTCAGCATCTCGTTCAGCCATCGAATGCTCTGCGTTGGTTCGGTTCAGACTGTTCAGCCCTTCGTCGCGGTATGCCCGCAACTACTATGGCCTCGGCGGACTTCTGCCGGTTCATCGGATCGCCTTGCGGCGAGCCTAGCTCAAGGCAAACCGGCAGACCTCTCAGGGTAAGACGCGCGACTTTCCTCCCACATGCCCGCCACATATACGCCGAGCGAGTCCGAATGGCATCGGGCTTTGGGTCTATGCGCCCCCTCGCCCACCCTCTCAACGCCTCGTATGCGGTTCGTGTGCCTCGGGCCGGGAGTTTGCCTTCCGCTTCCTTCAGATTCCGCCTCGCGGCGGACACCCTTGCGGTTCGGCTAGGAGTTCCTGCCATCAAGGCCTCCACAGGGACTTCCACCCGGCAAGTCACTTCCTGGGTCGCTTTCGCTAACCAGTTATCCAGCGCCAGGTCATGACGCTGCGCGTCATGCCTGACGCACGAACAGAGCGGCCGGAGCTGCGCCTACGCCGCTCCGGCCTCTTTGGTTTGAGAACGTGGCTTTCGCCCCGCGGGTTCAGCGCGCTCCGGCATCTCCCACGCCATGTGCCGCCGCGCGGCTGCCGCTACGCGGCACTGACGCGCCGTCGGTGAACTCCGCGTCGAGCACCTTGTCGATCCGTTGCTTGGCCTCATCCAAGTGTGCGAGCGAGTACGTGTCCAGCGTGCCGCGTGACTGGTTCATCGTAGCTCCGATGCGCTCGCCGAGGTTCTTGAGCGTCAAACGCACGATGGCATGCACGTCCGCGTTGAGACCACGCCCAGGTCGCTCCAACTGGATGCTGATCAGCCGGCGAAGGTACTCGCGCTGGAGATTGCGCCGAACGCTGCTGATTCGCGGCTGTCGGTTGGTCCAGCGTCCTCGACCGCCGGCATCGAGTTCCGACCAGATCGTGGACGTCAGCGTGGTGAACAGTTCGGGCACGGTCAGCATGTCTTCCTCGACCGGGATTTTCAACTCGGCGTCGTAGACGCGATTGAGGACGAGCGGATTGACCAGGAGCGTCAGAACGCGTGACTGAATACCGAGGATGCGGTCGTGGACGTTGTAGTCGATGTTGAAGTCCATCTGGTCGCTGTCCCAGTGAAGGAACCTGCCGGCACCGAGCTTGTTCAGCACGTCCGTCGGAAACCGGAAGTATTCGTCGCTGAACACGGTCTCGCCGAGGAACGCCAGCGCCTCTCGCTGTTTCTTAACGGGGACCATCTCGAACGGCGGTCGCGCGTCGGGGTCACCCTTGTGATCGCGGTTCACGACCTGCCCGCCGACCATCCGCGCCGCGATCCGCGAGGCAAACGCATACTCGTTCGTCACGATGCCGAACGCCCGTCGCAGCCGGGCATAGCTCTCGCCTTCGTCGATCGAACGATCCGCCAGGTCCTTCATCAGATGCCGGGACAGCGCCATGCGATGCTTCGCGTAGGCGACCGGATCGTCGCCATTGTCGTAGCGAAACGTGAACGGGTCCGGACCAAAGTCCGACGTGTCCTCGTCCGTGCCGTAGTCCAGCCCCGCTTCCGCCACGCGGTCGGTGATGGCTTTGAGCATGTCCGCCTCGGATTTTTGTTCGCCATCGGCCATGAGCGGCCGGTAGCCGTATTCAATGGCCCACATGTCATAGGGACCGATCGTTTGCGAGACAAAGTCGCCCTGCTCGATCTCCGCCGCGGCGTACTCGGAGGGATTGTAGTCCATGATCGACCCGGTCAGCGCTCGCGTTTCTGAACTGGCCGAGACGATGTCGCTCAGTTTTCGCCAGGTGCTGCCCTTGAAATTGTGTCGCAGCCCCAGGGTGTGTCCGACCTCGTGCGCGACGATCTCCTTGATCACCTGCCCGATGAACTCGGCGGGCAGATCGCGTTTGCCGTTCTGGGCGGACAGGAGCTGGTTGATCGCCATCTGATGCACCATTCCCTTGCCCAACTCGCATCGCGACGCATCGTGCAAGTTGAGCGCCTTGAACGGATCGATCACTCTCGATTCATCGAACATGTGCGATCCGCGCGCGAACTTCGGAGCACGGGCATCGACGGACGATGCGTACCGGTAATCGGGATGGTTGGCGTGGAAATCCTCGGCGACGGAATCGCTGAACATCTCGAACGCTTCAGGTCCCATCAACTCGTACTCGTTGATATAGAATCGCACCATGCTGTCATCGAAGACGATGTCCGCATCGAGAATCTGCCCGGTGAACGGGTTCACCCGCGACGGACCGCGGGCGAACGCCCGGCCGCTGACGATCCATCGGAGGAAGTTGTAGCGGATGTCCTCCGGGTCGATGTCCTTGAATTCGTTCGTGTCCGTCTGCTGGCGCACCTGGACCGCGTCCAACAACCCGCACTTCTCGAACGCGGCGTTCCATTCCAGAATGCCCTCACGCACCCAACGGCGATACTGCACCGGTACGGTCTTCTCGATGTAGAAAACGATCGGCTCCTTGACCGGCGACTCGGCCGCCTCGGGATCCTGTTTCTCGACGTTCCACCGGTGGATGTAGCGTTTGAAGAGCGTCTTGTCGTTGTGGTCCGTGCCCCAGTCTTTCTGCGCGGAGAGGAAGTAGCCGATGCGGTCGTCCGCCTCGCGTGGCTTGTAGCCGTTCTTCGGAAGCTTCGACATGCTCAGGTGCAACGCGGCGATGATGCCTCCGTCGTTCGGACCGTCGCCCATGAATGCCATGTCCACGGCCAGCTCGACGTTGCCGGGGAACGCCTTCATCGTGCTCCAACGCGACAGTGACTTGTCCATGCGCCGGCGCCCGTAAGCTTCGCCCAGACCGATCAGGTCGGTCTTGAGCAGCGCGCCGAGGTCGACGATCGGATCGCCACCCGGCGACTCCGTCTTGATGTCGATCGCCTTGACGATTGCGTCCGTGTAGGTCCGACCGACGACGTCCTCGACCGTGCTGCCCTTGGCCTGCTTGTAACGCGTGTCCGACTCCATGAGCACGAGTTTCTTGTCGAGTCGATCCCAGTACACGGCACTGCCGCCGACCATCCAACCCGCATAGGTCGGTCCCTTCGGGATCGAGATGCTCAGCAGGAAGGGCTCCTTAAGCATCGAACTCGGAATCTTCCCCAGCAGCGTGTCGGTCTTCTTGTCGTAGTAGAGGGTGAAGAACCCCTCGGTCACTTCCATGTCCTTGGTGACTTCCTCGAACTTCGGAAAGTCCGGCTTCTTCTTCTTCTCCTCCTCCTTGTTGTCCTTCTTGTCCGGTCCCGCGACCGCCGCCGGAATCGTGAGCAGGAGCATCCCGACGACGACGGCCAAGAGTGATTGGATCAGCTTCATGTTCATTGCGTATCTCATCTCAGGTCTCTGTGTATCTTCGATCGCTTCTTTAGAGCTTGAATTCCGCGTCCAGCGCCTTGTCGATGCGCGCCTTCGATTCGTCCAAGTGGGCGCGCGTGAACGTGTCGAGTTTTCCGTCGCCCTCAGCAAGGAAACTCCCGATACGTGCTGACAGCCCCTTGAGCGCTAGACGGCTCACCGCGTGCGCGTCGGCCGGCATCGTCCTGCCGGGTTGTTCAAGGATGATGTTGATCATCATCTTGAGATGCGTGCGCTGGAGGCTCCTCCGCAGGCTCGAAATGCACGGCTTGCGGTTCGTCCATTCGGATGAGCCGCTCTTGGCGCCCAATATCAACCCATTGGACTTTGTGGAAGAATTGAGCAATCCTGGTGATGCGGCCGACCATGATGACAGACAAAGTACGTTCGGGAGTGATAGGGATGGCTGCATTTGTA
>JAJDDR010000289.1 GCA_029260255.1 Phycisphaerae bacterium | reverse complement strand
CAATGCCGTCGTGATGACCACGTCGGACTGCATCACGTGCTTGCCGAGCTGCTGCTTCTGCATTTCCTCCTGCTCGACCGTCAACGCCTTGGCATAACCCCCGGCGTCCTCAGCGTCCTTAACGCCGAGATCGATGTCGATGAACTTCGCACCCAGGCTCTGAACCTGCTCCTTCACCACGGGCCTCGTGTCGAACGCCTCCACCACCGCGCCCAGTCGCTTCGCCGTGGCGATCGCCTGAAGACCCGCAACACCCGCACCGATCACCAGCACCTTCGCAGCCGCGACCGTCCCCGCCGCCGTCATCATCATCGGCATCATCCGCGGCAACGATTCCGCCGCGATCAGCACCGCCTTATAGCCGGATACCGTGCTCATCGACGAGAGAATGTCCATGCTCTGCGCCCGCGTGATGCGCGGGACGCAGTCCAGCGAAAACGCCGTCGTCTTACGCCCGTTCAACTTCCCCACGAGTTCGGAATCCGCGCCGCCCCCGAGCGCCGAGAGATTCCCAAAGAGGATCGCACCCTCCTTGAACCGGTCGATGTCCGTTGCCATGTCCGGCGCGTTGACCATCACCACGATGTCGGCCTCGCCCAGCAGTTTGCCCCGATCCGGCTCGATCGTTGCGCCCTTGGCGCCGTACTCCTCGTCGCTCGCCCCGGACGCCACCCCCGCGCCACTCTCCACGACGATCTCGAGCCCCGCCTTCACCAATCGGCCGACGCACGCCGGCACCAGTGCGACGCGCGTCTCGCCTGCCACAGTTTCCTTGGGCACCGCAATCTTCATGTGTTTTCACCGCGCCATTCGTGCTGTAAGCCATGCAGCATTCGGTACTTGTGCTCAGCCTGGGGACGAATCCGCAGGATCCGCACCCACCCGTCTTACGTTCTATCGGCAGATCGAACGACCCCCGCGCGTGCCGTCAATCCGCCCACGTCGCCCGGCCGAAGCCGAACAACCTCACCGACGGCAGCATATCGCGCCCGAACCCACCTGTCACACCCCGCACAGCCCGCCCGATGCGACGGACGGTCCCCCGCGACGGCGTGCCGCGTATGTTCCGTTCCGGTATGGCCGATCCGGCACCATGCCTACGCTCGCATCGCAATGCGCTTTGATGTTGTCGCAGCCCGGCAGGGCCGATTCCAGCCGCCGCCCCCGAACCGGCATCCCGAGCGAATACCCCCGTCATTCCGAGCGCGGCGAGGAATCTCGCCGCGAACAGCCGCCCCCCATTCGCCATTCACAATTCGCCATTCTGCATTCTACGGACATGTAATTGTCGACCCGTAGTTCGCTTCCATCAACGCCTTGTCCGCGCCGTCCACCAGCCCGTCGCAATTCCCGTCGGCTCGCCCAGGGCACGACGCCGGATTGTTGTACGCGAGCCAGAACGCGTCGATGTCCTTGCCCGTGATGCCGCCATCACCGTTGGCAGCAGGTCAGCCATGTGCAATGACGTGTCCGCGTCGCGGTGCGTCAGGCTGCGCGTTTTTCAGAGTGTTCGGGACACTGTTTCGAGGCTACGCGTAAGCGCTGCGATCTTCGAGGCACCCTCTGTGCTAGGCCCGGCCTTCAGGCCGGGTACTGGGACGATATCCGTGCCCCCCTATGGCTTCGCCCGCCGCCTGCGGCGGCGGGCGAAGCAATAGGGGGCAGGGTGTTGCGTACGGCCAAACCCGCCGCGAAGACGGGACGCGCACACGCCGCACGACCGAATCTGGTGGATTCTCTCCATTTTCCGCACGGGGGGGGCAGAAAGATGTTGACGGAGTGGGCGCCGTACGGGAGGATCCGCGGCGGCACCCGACGGTGTCCCTGCTCGAAGCCGTGAGGCAACGGGCAGAACTCTACATCGTCGTTCGTGCGTGGTGACACGCGGGAGCGGCGCGCAAGCAAATTGGTTGTTATGACCGGCCCGAAGGCCAAAGGAGGCTTCAATGCCAGACTCCCCACCTGACTACTTTTTTGAGGATTGTGCAGAGGGACCCCCCGCGCCGATCACGCGTCGCCAGCGACGAGTGTATGACCCACCAGAACCGGTGAAGCCCCAAGCACGCGGTAGCGCACCTACGTCTCTGCTACCTGGAGGCCAGCCGCATGCAGAACTCGAAGCCATGTTCACGAAAATCAACGAGGCTGCAGCGCCGTGTCGCGACCTCGCAGACGGCCTGTCGGGCTTTTGCGAGGCGATCAGAGATCGGCTGCGCGCATCGTCAGTCCATCTGCCGGCTGAAGTGGTCGCGGACGCTATGACGCTGAGTTTCGCCCGATCGGGTCCGCAGCAATGGGACATTCTTGTTTGCCTGCCGAGCGACGAACACGAGTGCGGTACGCCCCTCACACAGGCACCCCTGGACACGAAAATCGTGGCGGCTCCACTCTTGCCGAGGCTTGTAGCTGAGATTATGCAGCTCCAGGAACGTCGGCTTGCGCAATTGATGGAGTGCCGAAGTCTGATTAGAGCCTCCGAACGGTCCGCACATTCGGAAGCGAAGGCACAATGAAATGTCGCGCCAAAAAGCCGCGCGGGTTGAATACCCGCTATGGACGCGGTGCGCGGCGTGCCTGCTGCTGACCGCCTCGCTCCCATGCGCAATCGTCGCGGGCGCCCTGACCGGCGCCGTGCCCTGGCCTGCCACAACGGTGTGCGCACTCGTGTCGATGTCGGGCATGCGGGTCCTGACCGGATACAAACGGCCGTCTGAGCTCCTCGCGTTCCTGTCGCGCTACCGGAGGTGATCGCGAGGGCATGTCACGCGTCTTGGCGGACTGAGGATCGATGGGCGTGTACATGGTCTTGCGCTCCGTGCGCCGGGATAAACCGGCGGGGTGTTGTGAATGAAAGAGTCATACGTTGAAGGGTTAGCGGCCCACGACGGCCCCGAGTCATGCGTTGTTGTCCGTCCGGGGCGCAGCCCGCATCATGCGTTGGATGCGCTCTACACGGGACTGCTGACGAGGAAGGTGAACTGGGTGCTCGACGCCGACATTCGTGGCTTTTTCGACGCCATCGACCACGAATGGCTGGTGAAGTTTGTCGAGCATCGC
>JAJDDR010000288.1 GCA_029260255.1 Phycisphaerae bacterium | reverse complement strand
CTTCGACGGGACACGCTTGCACGCAGGCGGTGGTCATTCCGCGCGTGATGCGGTGGTAACACAAGGTGCATTTGGACGCGGTGTGCGTGACCGGATGGATGAAGCGACTTCCGTAGGGGCAGGCTTGCACGCAATAACCGCAGCCGATGCACCGCGTCTCATCGACAAGGATGACGCCGTCGACGGTGCGATACGACGCGCCGACCGGGCAGAGTTGCACGCAGGGTGTGTGCGTGCAATGACAGCAGAGCTTGGGGAAGAAGAAGGCCTTGGTGATGCCTTCGCCGGTTGTCGATGGGTCGAAGCCGTCCATTCCGCCGTTGGGGCTGTCGATGACCGGCTCGCCCGTTCGCGAGACGTGATAGCGCTCGACCCAGGTTCTGAAGTGCGCCGGGGGCACGTTGTTTTCCTGGGAGCAGGCGCGAACACACGCCCCGCATCCGATGCACTTGCGAATGTCGACGAGGTAGACGTAACGGTGCTTCGTCCAGTCGTAACCGTCGGTGAAGAGGTTCGGCCGCTGCGGGGTCGCACCGCTGGCTTCGGCGATCTTGGTGAGATCGGTCATGTCGCAGAGCACGATGGTGGCGACGCTCGCGCCCAGCGCCTTGGCGCCCTGCTTGAGAAAGTCTCGTCGTGTGCCGAGGGCCGGAGTGCAACCGTGGCAGGTGCCGCACTCGGAATCACTCGCTGGGGTTGTGGGCATTGTGGCACTCCAGGCAGACAGAATCGGTCATCGTTTCACCGTTCTCGGCGACGTGGTCGGCGAGAACGACCTGTGGAAACCCTTCGGGTCGCGCACGGAGCTTCTGGTGGCACCAGCCGCAGGCCTCGACGGGCGTTGGAATCGGCATGGGGCCGACCTTCTGATCGTTGAGGACATGCACGGCCAAAGGAGCGTGGCAGGACTCGCAAGACAAGGTGGCGTGTTTGCCCCCGGCTTTGTTGTCGACCTGCTCGGCGTGACAGCCCGCACACGAGTCCGCAGCGCCGTGCCTCGTCTCCTTGGCGGCGTGTTCGGTCACGCTCGCGGACCGGTAGGAGCCGTATTCCCCGTAGCTTGCGGGAATGGCAAAGTGCCGGGCCAGGACGAATACGGTGGCCGCGATGACCAACAACAACACCGCTCTGATGATATGTTTCGCGTGTTCCATTTTGGCTAACGCCTACAGTTTCTCTTGCGATAACAACCAGCGGGCGAAACCGGCGCGCCGCTTGTCCGTGGCCGGTCCGACGTTGGGACACGATTCCCGCGCAAGCAACCAGTTGAAGAACCCAACCCGCCTCGGTGGATCGTCGGGCGCGACATCCGGACACTCCTCGGATGCTAGCAGCCAGCCAAAAAAACCACCGCGGCCGCGCGACGACGGGTCGGCGACCTGCGGACAGTGATTCGGCGTAACCAGCCACCGCACGAAGCCTCTGGTGCTGGAAACGTGGCGGGGGCCTTCGCCGACTGAGGGCAACGGTTCCGGCTTGAACAGCCATCGCCAGAAGGCAAACCGCCGGTTGGCCTGCGGTTCGGCTCGTACCAGCGCGGGGGTGGGCATCCTCTCGCTCGTCAGGAGGAGGCGCAGGAATCCGGCCGCGTGCGCATCGCGATGATCGTTGGTCGGGTCGCGGCCTAGTTCCCCGCGAGCGAGCAGCCAGCGAACGAAGGTCTCGTTTCGCGGGCAGGTCGCGCCCACATCCTCACGCGTGTCGGGAAGATGGTCTGAGGCGAGCAGCCATCGAACGAACGCAGCCAGTCGGTTTGGAACTTGAAGGAGTCTCACTGGCTGTCACTCCGGCGGGCACTCGGCGATGCCCAACGGGCGTTCAGACATCTCGCCGTTCCCATCGAACGTTGGATTCCGGCACGCATCGCTCGTGCCTCTGCTTGAGCTACGGCAATCCCCGTTCCATAGAATGGCGTTCTCAAAAAAGGGGGAAACAACTCGTGCGCATTCGCGCGGCGCTCTTTCACCTGTGCGATATCGCGCGCCGGTTGGGCCAATTCGCGTACCCGCAGAGTCTCGGTGGACGCGGCGTTCGCGCGTGCTTGTCGCGTCGTCGTGCCGGTGACTTTACGATTAATCGGGTGCATCTTTCTGAATCGTGTGATGGCACGGGCGGGATGATGGGACCTTGGTACGCGTGCGCGGTGCCGTGTTTCGCGTTGCCCGGGCCGGAAGGTCCAGAATCGTCAAGCCGTGGCATCCCAATTGCCCTCTCCCAGAATTGGCAAGAGAAGTAATGGCGTAATGCCGAATCAGAGAATTGAGGCGTCGCGGACAACCGCCCCACAGCACGAGGATACCCCAACCGGTGGAAGCGAAAGCACCCGACACGAATGTAAGTGAGAGAAGAGACGCGGACGTCGACCGTCGAGCGCCGTATCGGCCGAAGTACGTTCCCCTGTGGAACAACCTGATTACGATGCTGGGTCTCTTCCTGGTGGCGATGGCCGTCGTTCTGCTGATGACGTTTGGACTCTTCAGCCTGGTGACGCCCAACGCGAACCCCTATGTTGATATCGTGGGTTTTCTGGTGTTGCCGAGCATCCTCGTGGCGGGCGTGGCGTTTGTGCCGGTGGGGATTCTCTACAAGAGCTGGCGGCTGCGTCGCAAGAATCCGGAGCAGCGTCTGGCGTTTCGGTTCCCGCGTGTGGATCTCAACGATCCGAAGCAGCGGTCCGCGGCGAAGGTGGCGGTCTTGGGCGCGTTCGTGCTGCTTCCGGTGGTCGGTCTGAGCAGCTACCACGGGTACCACTACACGGACTCGTCGGCGTTCTGTTCGAAGGCCTGCCACGCGGTCATGCACCCTCAAGCCACGACGTACGAACATTCGGCTCATGCCCGCGTTGCCTGCGCGGAGTGCCACATAGGATCGGGGGCAAGTTGGTTCGTTAAATCGAAGCTGTCGGGCACGCGTCAGGTTCTGGCGATGTGGGAGGAGAGCTATCCGCGTCCCATTCCGCCGGCGATCACGGAGCTTCGTCCGGCTCGGGAGACGTGCGAGCACTGCCATTGGCCTAAGAAATTCTTCGGGGCGCAGTTGCGGGAAATCGTGCATTTCGCCGCGGATGAGCAGAACACGCGACGTGAGCTCGACATGCTGCTCAACACGGGCGGTGGCGACGAATCGACCGGTCGGGCCGAGGGGATCCACATGCACATGGCGTTGGCCAACGCCATCGAGTACATCGCAACGGATGAACTGCTGCAGGATATTCCGTGGGTGAAGTGGACCGACACAGCCGGCAGGGAGTTGATCTACCGCTCGGACGGGAGACCGACTTCGGATCCGAAGCCGGAAGGCCGGGTGCGGACGGTCGACTGCATGGACTGCCACAATAGGCCGGCGCACAAGTTCCGCTCACCTGGCGAGGCGTTGGATATCTACCTGGACGTGGGCAAGATCGACACCACGCTGCCGTACATCAAGCGGCAGGCGGTGTTCGCGTTGATTAGGCCGTACGGGGACACGAAGACGGCGGAGTCTCAGATCGGGGTCGAACTGACGGAGTACTACCGCGAGAACCACCCGGAGGTTTGGGCGACGCGAAAGGCCTCGGTCAACCACGCGATCGACGGCATTCGGACGATCTACCGGAGCAACTTCTTCCCGGAGATGAAGGTCGATTGGCAAACCTATCCGGACAACATCGGTCACATGCTCACGCCGGGTTGTTTCCGGTGTCACGACGGCGAACATTTCAACCAGCATGGGGATGCGATCAGCCATGAGTGCCACGTGTGCCATACGTTCCTCAACCCGATCGGTTTGAACGGCGATACACCGGTGATTCGCAAGGGCGAGTTCGTACATCCAATGCCGCTGGAAGGTCGGCATGCGGAGATTCGTTGCGACAAGTGCCACGGCGGTCGCGTCCCACCGGTACCGGATTGCGCCGGTTGTCACACGACGCAGGAGGCATTCCGCCAGGGGACTCTGGAGGCGTTTGCCGCACTTGAGATTCCCACCTCGCCGATGGCGAACAACGTCGACTGCGCGGGGTGCCACGATCTGAGCGAACCGCCGGGCATTGAGGCGATCGATGCAATGTGTATGGACTGTCATGATGATGATGATCGGTTCGAGGGCATGCTGGCGGGCTGGGTAAAGGAGGTCGACGCCCTTCTGGAAGACGCCGGGGATCGTGTCTCCGAACAGGACCGCCATCTTCTCGAGAAGCTCCGCGTTGCGGGTCCGTACCACAACATGGAAGCGACTCGGATCATCGTGCGGTCGCTTACGTCGGCGGGCGATCCGCCGGACGGGCCGTGATCGGGCAAGCGGCACGCCTCTTGTGAGCCTGACGTTTTCGCTGGAGCGAGACGCCGGGCGGCGCATTGCTTCGGCCGGCTGACCGCTCTACACATCCGGTGTGATCACTCTGCGCCGCGCTCCGTTGGCATGCCGATTGCTGGGTGATGGTCTGCGGAACAGCGCGCGTCATGCGACGCGGACGGACCGCTCGGTGCGTGCGACAAGGAGCGTTTCGGTGCGGGTTGCCGCTGGATGATCGCGGAATGGGTGACCGCGCGATCCAACCCATCAATCAACCCGTGGCAGAACACCTGGGAAGTGAATGCGATGCAACAGTTGAGTATCTTGCTCGTGCTACTCGCGTGTTTCTCTCTCGAACAGATCGCCCCCGGTGAGAACCCCGCACCACAGAGTTGCCTTGACTGCCACAACGGTGTGGCGGACTCAAAGCAGGCCGGGTCACCGCACCTGCGCCTGCTCGAATCAGTGCACAAGGACCTGGACTGCACGGACTGCCATACGTCCTTCGGCATGGAGGGTTTGGACATTGGCGCGGTGGACCCCCACGGCGACGATCAAGCGCCGGTCAACTGCACGGAGTGCCACGAGAACGAGGGCGACGCGTACGAGCGACACGGCCGCCTGGTCGTCGGATCCGACCCGGATATTCCGAAGTGCTCCAGTTGTCACGGGACGCACGAGATACTGGCGTCGAGCGATCGCAGTTCGCACGTTCATCCGATCAATCTTTCGAGCACGTGTCACTCGTGCCACACGGACGTCGATCTCGTGCAGAAGCACGATATGCTGCGCGGCGAGCCGATCAAGCTCTACAAGCGCAGCGTTCACGGGCGAGCCAGCAAGAAGGGCATGTATGTTGCGGCCACGTGCAACGACTGTCACTCCGCGCCTGGTCCGGACGGAAGAAGAACCGCCCACCGCATCCTGAGCGCCGCGGACCGGGACTCGACG
>JAJDDR010000287.1 GCA_029260255.1 Phycisphaerae bacterium | reverse complement strand
ATGCGGCTGCCGGTCTTGGGGTCCCGATTGCCACCGGTGACGTCATGAAGACCACCTTGGCGATCTTACGCGTCGGCGATCGCGCGTTTCGACACGCGGCGCTCACGTGGGTTGCGGACTGGGCCGATCACACCGGGCGTTCGCTGCACATCTACGGTAACGGTTGGGACACGCATCCGCGCCTGGCTCGCTACGCCCGCGGGCCAGCCGCCAACGGGGAAGCGCTGCGACGTGTGTACCAGGCGTCGAACATCAATCTGCAGTTGATGGGGTACGGGTTTCTGCACCAGCGCGCGCTCGACGGGCTGATGGCGTCGGCGTTCTTCATGACGCGTCGATCCAGCGCCGACACGCAGGGTCCGGTCATTCGCAGGCTCCTGGAGCTGCTGGACGAGCACGGGGTGTCCGGCGCGGCCGATCTGACCGGTATCCAAGACGAGACCGTCCGACGCGAAATCGAAGCCTGCGTTATCGAGATGAACGGCGATCCGCGCATTCTCGACGAGGCAACGATCGACGGCTGGCGACGCGCGTTGGCGACCGACTTCGCCGCGGAGATCGTCCCGCGGTTCTCCGAGATCGCGTTTTCGTCGGCACGCGATTTCGAGGAGAAAGCGGAGCGGTTTCTCAAAGCGCCGGATGACCGAAGACGCTACGCGGCCGATATGAGAACCACGCTCATCGATCGCTATTCGTACGAGACGCGCATGAAGCAGATGGTCCGGTTCCTGCGGGACGGTTTTCAGGCGGAATGCGCCGCCGCGCGTTCGGCGCCGTGTGGTCTTGTGACGGTCTGATGACGCGGGCACCACTTGGTTCACACCTGAAACGCGGATACGCTCCCTGATGGTGGCGACGAGAGAACGCGTCGCCTGGTCTTCTGGGAGCGCGGCGAATTGTCACCGGCGATGCTCATCCTGTTTGCCGCGTGGGTCGGTATCTGCGCGGTTTGGCTCGGGTTGCTGATTGCGCAGCTTGTGGCGAAACGCGAAGGTCTCATCCTGACACAAGCTCCCGAAGATGCCGCGGGCGCATCGATTTCGCCGACGGTGTGCGTGGTGATCCCCGCACGCAACGAAGGCGCGGGGATCGAACCGTGCCTCAACTCGATTCTGCGCCAGGACTATCCATCCCTGTCCGTTGTCGTCGTGGACGACCGCAGCGACGACGACACATCCGAGGTCGTCAGTCGCTTTACGCAAACCGATCAGCGCGTCCGGTTGGAGCGCATCGACGAGCTCCCGCCTGGCTGGCTGGGGAAGTCGCATGCGCTCTGGCAAGCGACGCGTCGGGTCGAGGCGGATTGGTTGCTCTTCGTCGACGCCGATTGCACGCTGGAGCACGCGGCTGTGCGAACGGCCGTCGGTCACGCGATCGAACAGCGCGTCGACCTGCTGACGCTGTGGCCACGCCAGACTCCCGGCGGGTTTTGGGAACACATGACGATCCCCCTTTGTGCGGGGATTGTGGCGTTGTGGTTCGATGCGCGAAAAGTGAACGATAGCGCAAGTCCGAGCGCCTTCGCGAACGGCCAATTCATTCTGGTGAGACGCAGCGCGTACGAACGGCTCGGAGGGCACAGCGCCGTGCGCACGGCCATCATTGAAGATGTTCCGTTCGCCGAACATGCCAAGTCCGGCGGTCTGCGTTGCAGGGTCGCATCCGGCCGGAACCTGTTCGCGGTCAAGATGTACGATGGATACGCCGCGATTCGGGACGGCTGGGCGAGGATATACGTCGGGGCACTGCGCAGCGGCGCGCGAATCGCGATCAGCTTCGCTTGGCTTGCGTTGGGCTCGTTGATGCCATTCGTTATCGGCCCGTGGCTTGCGGTCGCTGCGGGCGGGGCGTACGTGGTCTCCGCGCCGCTCGATGACCGCGTGTTTCTTTTCGGATCGGTGTGTGTTCTGCACTTGGTATTGCTCGGGATCGTCAGTTTTCGATTCTGGGGGCTCGGTGGCTGTCCGCGACGCTACCTGCTGGGATACCCCGTCTCCGTTCTTGTCGTCATGAGGATACTGGTCCTCGCGTGGTGGTGGTTGATGGTTCGCCGATCAGTCGGGTGGCGACAGACGCGCTACCGCATCGATCGCCGCGGCAGAATCGTTTTCTGAAAGCACCGCCCGCCCGTCCGGGCGAATGGCTCAATTGAGCGGATTATGCAGCAGTTCGAGGGCGTGCCCTGTCTGCGGGGAACCACTCTGTTACGCGATTCAACGAATTCTGGCGTGACTGACCGTCGTGCGGTATAATCGGAACCCGCCGAGCCGCTCAGACGCATCCGGGGATTGGTCGGTGTGTCGCAACAAGCATGTACGCGGTGCCACGAAATCGAAAACTCAGACGCGCGGAGTAACTTCCGATGACGACTTCAACGACACGTGCATATACGCAATGCCGATGCCGCGGCATCGTGACCGTTCTTGCGGTCGCGACCTGTTTTTCGGCGGCGGCGCTCGCCGAATACGATGCGGCGGACTTGAACGTCCGCGCTTCGCGCACCACCGGTCTCGCCTCCTTCGTGACGGCGAAAGACGGCGGACCCATGTCGGTCGAACTCCCGCCCGGTCGCACAGCGGTTAAGCCCATGGACTTCCTCGAGCAGTACGGCGATCTCTTCGGAGTGGCCGCGTCCGCCGAGCAACTCGTGATGTCGAAGACGAGGACCGATGCCCTCGGACACACGCACACGACGTTCCGGCAGGTTCACCGCGGCGTGCCGGTGTTCTCCGGCGTACTGAAGGTGCACCAGAACGCGGCTGGTTTTGTGACGGTTGCCAACGGGGATTTCTACGCGATCACGCCCAAACTCTCCATGGACCCCGCCATCGACGCGGAGACGGCCGTTCTCATCGCGCGCACGGTCGTGCTGCCCGCTGGCTGCGTTGTGGCGCACTCGGAGCTCGTCATCGTCGATCCGGGTTGGTACGGCGACGCGCAGCGAGGCGCCCGCCTGGCCTATTACATTATTTTGGAGGATCCCGCCGCGGCCGTGCGTGAGGCGGTCTTCGTTGATGCCCACAGCCGCACCATTCTCGATCACTGGTCGATGACCGACACGGCACGTTTTCGCATGGTGTACGACGCGATGCAGACGAACGATGTGCCCGGCACCCTGGCGCGTTCGGAGGGTGATCCTCCGGTAAGTGCCCCCGCGGACGTGAACCGTGCGTATGACTATGCGGGTGACATCTACGATTACTATTCCCGCGCGTTTGGTCGTGACAGCATTGACGACTTCGGGCTGGACATGATCCTGACGACGAACTGGTTCTGTCCGAACGCCAACGCGTTCTGGAACGGCAACCAGATGATCTTCTGCGAAGGAACGGTCACCGACGACATCACGGCTCACGAGATGACGCACGGCGTCACGCAGTATACGGCGAACCTGATCTACCAGAATCAGCCCGGACAACTCAACGAATCCTACTCGGACGTTTTCGGTGAACTCGTCGACCTGTTCAACGGCAACGCCGCCTTCCCCGGTCCGCCCAGCGGCTCACCGGCCTGGCCGTCGCATCCGACCGGACCCGGGCAGGACACGCCGAACAACTTGCGGACCGGGTGCAGCTTTGGATTCCCCCCCAATTACCCGAGCGGCGTGCGTTGGCTGGCCGGCGAAGACTCATTCGCGTTCGGAGGAGCCATTCGGGACATGTGGGACCCGACGTGCATGGGCGATCCCGACAGAGCGAACAGCGAGATTCCGATCTGCTACCCTTTCGATTCGGGCGGCGTTCACATGGGAAGCGGCGTGCCGAATCACGCCTTTGCGATTCTCACCGACGGCAAGAGCTTCAACGGGTACACCGTTGATGGCATCGGTCCCATCAAGTCCGGAGCCGTCTGGTATCGCGCGCTCAGCACTTACTTGACCGTCGCATCCGACTTCAGGGATGCGTACGCGGCGATCAATCAGTCAGCTTTGGATCTCATCGGATCGGACCCCAACGACCCGCGTACCGGGTTTCCATCGGGTGATGTGTTCACGACCCACGACGCCGAACAAGTGGACAAGGCGTTGCGGGCCACCGAGATGGACACGGCCGGCATCTGCGGCAGCGGTACGGTCTTGGACACCAATCCGCCCTCGCCGTGCTCGGTGCCGTCGCCCATTTTCAGCGATGGTTTTGAGAGTGGGGCGAACGGATGGACGTTCTCCGGTTCCGGTCCCGGTGCCGATACGGATTGGACGCTGGTCACGGATCTGCCGGACGGCCGACCCGGTACCGCCTGGTTCGCCCCCGATTCCAACACCAACTGCTTCGACGACGCCACCGCGTTATTCTCGCTCTTCAGCCCGTCGATCACCATGCCGGCCGAGGTTGTCTTTCCCGCCTTGGAGTTCACACACTACGTCGAGACTGAGTACGGGTGGGACGGCGGCAACCTGCGCATCAAAGTCAACGGCGGTGGTTGGCAGCCCATCCCTCTGGGGGCGTTCTCGTACAATCCCTACAACGTCCTGCCACTGCTCGGACCACCGGACAACTCCAATGCGCTCGCGGGGCAGGCGGCGTTCAGTGGCATGGGTGGAGAGTGGGGCACCTCGCGCGTGGACCTCGGCGCGTTCGTGTCCGGCGGGGAGACCATTCAGGTCCGCTTCGACCTTGGAAAGGACTTCTGCGTCGGCGTTACCGGCTGGTACGTCGACGATGTCAATGTTTCTGACTGCAGTTTTGAGGATTGCAACGGAAACGGCGTCCCCGATGAGGTCGAAACCGCGCAGGCGCCGCACGCTGAAGTTCTCCTGCGGCACGCGCCCACCGGGCAGTTGCTGGCCAGCGACGCCGACTTCGGATCCACTGGGCAGTCGATCGCGGAGGACTTCGCGCTCGGTGTGGCGAAGCGCATCGAGTCCATCAAGATCTGGGGCGCCTACTTTCCAGGCGAAGAGGCTTCGATCAACGATTTTACCGTCGTTTTCCACGAAGCGTTCAACGGCCGCCCCGGACCGACGGTGGCAACAGAACACCAAGTGCCGGCTACCATAGTGTCCACGGGCGTCGATCTGCCGTTCTTTCTTGGAGTCGATCGGCGCGAGATCTCGCTCACCTTGCAGCAACCGGTGACCTTGCCCGCCGGATTCTACTTCGTGGAGATCTACAACGACACGTCGGGCAACGCAAGCAGTTTCACGTGGGAGTCATCGGAGTTTCTTGGGATCCCCGGACACGCCTACGCTCTGAGTACCCCCGGAATAGTGTGGAACTTCGGCTCGACCTACGACATGTCCATCGAGATCTACGGTGGCATTGTCGGCGGCGACTGCAACGCAAACACCGTTCCGGATGACTGCGAGTCGGATTGCGACGGCAACGGCCGACCGGACGAGTGCGACATCGTGGGTTGCTCGCCGGGCGATGCGTCCTGTGCGGACTGCAACGCCAACGGACTGCTGGATGGATGCGAGCTGATCGATTGCAATGAGAACGATGTCCCGGATGACTGTGACGTCGCATCGGGCGCGAGCGACGACTGCAACGACGACAGCGTCCCCGACGAGTGTGGCGCGGACTGCAACAGCAACGGCATTGCGGATGAATGTGATTTCCTCGCCGGAACGCTGAACGACAACAACGGAAACGGAATCGCCGATGAATGCGAGACCATTTTCGTGGATTCCACAGCCGCCGGCGCGGCCGATGGCATGAGTTGGAACACCGCGTTCGGCAGCTTGCAGGAGGCACTGACCGCCGCCGCAGACTCCGACGGTATTGTTCAGGAACTCTGGGTGGTCGCCGGCACGTACCGGCCTGGTCCGCCGGGCAGCAGTAGGAACGCGACGCTCAGGATACCCGACGGCATTGCGGTCTACGGCGGGTTCAGCGGTGCCGAGACATTTGAGGGCCAGCGAGACCCGGTCGCCAATGTGACGATTCTCAGCGGTGATCTCCTCGGCAACGACGGCCCGGACTTTGCGTTCTATGGCGACAACGCCTACCACGTCGTCACGATCTCAGGCACGGACGGCCCCCACGTCTCGACCGTGCTGGACGGGTTCGTCATCAAGGGAGGCAATGCCAATGGCATCCCGCCGAACTTTCTCGGCGCGGGTGTGTACGTCGACGGCGGACAGCCGACGATCTCGCGTTGCACACTGACCGAGAATCTGGGTTTTGCCGCAGCGGGAATGCGCGCTACCAACGCGAGCCCGCGCCTCGAGAACTGCACGTTCATCGGCAACAAGGCCGAAGCGGCCGGCGGGTTGTCCACTGCCGGCAACAGCGCTCCGGTGTTGACAGACTGTCTCTTTGTCGAAAACGACGGGGGCGGGATGCAGAACACCGACGGAAGCGCGGCAACGCTGCTGCGCACCGAGTTTCGCGCGAACACCTCGAATTCCAGCGGCGCAGGCCTGCACAACGCCAACAACGCGGATGCGAACCTCACCGAGTGTACCTTTGCAGACAATGTCTCGGTGTTTGGAGATGGGGGCGGTGTCTACAGCACGAACGGCAGCGATGTGGTCGCAGTTCACTGCACCTTTCGGAATAATCAAGCCTTCACTCGCGGCGGGGGCATGTACAACTTCAGCAACAATGCGGCCATTGTAAACTGCGCGTTCGTCGGCAATCATGTAACCGATCTCTTCAGCACCGGCGGCGGGCTTTACGTCTCCGCGGGAAGCCCGACGATTACCAACAGCACGTTCCACGACAACAGTGCGGCCGGCTCAGGCGGCGGCATCTATCACATCGGCAGTGGCAGCACGATCACGCTTTCAAACACGATCGCGTGGGGCAACACTGCCGGCGGATCGAGCAGCGAGGGTGCCCAGGTGTTCATAGCGACGGGCACACTGGATGTCGACTACTCCTGTATCCAGGGTTTGACCGGCGGTTTGGGTGGGGCGGGCAACATCGGCGATGACCCCCGCTTTGTCGATGCCGTCGCGGGAGACCTGCGGCTGCAACTCAATTCGCCGTGCTGCGATGCGGGGGACAATCTCGCCGATACGGATTCGCAATCCGCCGGGCATCAAGCACTGCCGGGCAGCGATCTTGACGGTAACTTCCGGTTCTATGACAACGTCGATGTGCTCGATAGTGGCAACGGTCTTGCGCCGATCGTTGACATGGGCGCATGGGAGTTTCAGCAGTGCACCGCGCCGACGGTGACCGTCGCGCCGGCCGACCGGGGCGGCTGTCTGGGCGGGTCGGCAACATTTGAAGTGACGGCCGTCGGCACGCAGCCGCTCACGTACCAGTGGCGCCGGAACGGGTTGAGCCTGCCGGGTGCCACGGCTCGCGTCCACACGGTCGCTCCCATTGGCCCTGCCGACGCAGGACAGTACGACGTCACGATCAGCAACGGGTGCGGGTCCATCGCGAGTTCGCCTGCCGTGCTGTCCATTGAGACGACTGTACCAAGCGTGACAACGCATCCGCAAAGCC
Source organism: Phycisphaerae bacterium (assembly GCA_029260255.1). Taxonomy (GTDB): domain Bacteria; phylum Planctomycetota; class Phycisphaerae; order UBA1845; family UBA1845; genus OFTM285. The sequence continues at coordinate 12,171 of JAJDDR010000287.1, read as the reverse complement.
AGGGCGGCTGTCTCGGTCAAAGCGTGACGCTCACGGTCCAGGGCGAATCCGCCGGTCCGGTGGCCTACCAGTGGCGGAAGAACCTCTCCGTCATCCCCGGAGCAACCAACAGCACGTTCATCATCGAAGCGTTCGGTATCGATGACGAAGGGACGTACGATGCGCTGGTCAGCAACGGCTGCGGATCGATCGCGAGCGATCCGGCCGTCGTCAGGATTGGTGCCGCTCCAACGGTTACCGTGCACCCTTCCGACAGCAGCACATGCGAGGGCGGTGTCGCAATCCTCTCCTTGGCCCACTCCGGCACGGATCCGATTTCCTACCAATGGCGTAAGGACGGCATCATCATCGACGGCGCCGCTGAGGCGACTCTTGTCATCGAGGGCGTCGGTCCCGCGGATGCCGGAGCGTACGACGTGATCGTCAGCAACCCCTGCGGCTCGGACACCAGCGACGCGGCCACGCTGATCGTCGAGCCGGTCGTCATCGGCGATCACGACGGCGATTGCGACGTTGACATCGACGACTACCGGGTCTTCCACTTCGAATGCGTTACCGTCGATCACACCGCTCCCGGCTTCGAGCCGCCGGAGGATCACTGCCTGCGGTTCGACTTCGACGGAGACGGCGACGTCGACGCGCTCGATTTCGGTAATCTGCAGGCGTCGTTCTCCGGGTAGCGTTCTCCGGTCCCGCAGGCATTGACTTGTGTGTGCGCATTCGCGCGAAGGACCGCTCCGCGCCGTTGCTATCGGACGCCCCCCCGATCGGGAATCGAGCGGACAGAACGACGTTCATTCGCTCAGCGGTTGGGTCGATAGCGCCGACTGGGCCGCGCGACACGCGGAGACGCCGCGCGTGTCGGAGTGCGCAAGCTCCGCGGAATCGCCGTGCGATCAGACGGCCGAGGGTTGCAGCACGTGTGAGTTTGAGAGGAAGCAAACAACGAGCCCGAAGGGAAGCACCGGGGACCGGCAAGGGCGGGTCCGGGCGGACTCGGTCTGCGCTCAGAGCACTGGTCCTGGTGGTCGGCTGCGAGTTCGCGGTCATGATGCTTCTGCCGTTGCCCGGGCTTGGCGAGGGTGCCTGGGAGGCAGTGGCAGACAGCGTTCTGCTCTCCGCGCTGGTCGTCCCCGGGTTGTTCTTTTTCGGTCTCCTATCCGGCGGCGACACTACCGATTCTGTGGAAGAACGCGAACCGGACCGGCGCATCACGCGGACACATCTTCTGTGCCTGCGCAATCAGTATGTGGTGATCCTGGTGGCGTTGGCCGTGGTGCCAGTGATGTGGCTTGGCGTCTCGATTGAGGGGACGCTGTCCAAAGAACTGAACGACGGTGCGGTGGCATCGGCCCGCGTCGTGTTGGACCGGATAGCGATGGAATCGCGACGGGAGCTGGAGTCTCTTCGCCGAGACGCGTTGAACATGTCGCACTTCCCATCCAGCAGCGGGTTGTTGCGCTGCAAGTCCGCCGGTGGGGTGGACCCGCACGACGGGCCTACGTGCTTGGAGTCGCGGGAGCGTCTCGAGACGCTGTTTCGGGGATACATGGCGACTCATCAAGACAGCGTGACGATACGGCTGATCGACGAAAACGGCCTCGAGCGGGTCCGCGTCAACATGGTGGACGGGACGCCTTGGGTGGTCCCGGCGTCGCAACTGCAAGACAAGTCGAAACGCTACTACTTTCGTGAGGCGATGGGTTTGTCGGACGGTGCCTGCTACACTTCGCGACTCGATCTGAAGATGGAGCGCGGGGTCGTTGAGATTCCGTACCGGCCGGTGATTCGCGCGGCTGCCCCGGTGTGGTTTGAGGGACGCGCTCGCGCAGTGATCGTGATCAACTACTCGATGGCGGCGATGCTGCAGCGGCTCGACCCTTCCGTCGCCGGCGGCGCGCTGGTGCTGGCCAACGCGGACGGAGTCTATCTGCACCACCCCGATCCCTCGCAAGAGTGGGGAGATCAACTCGGCGGAGACGCAAGGGTTTTCCGCGACTGGCCGCAGCTCGAACGCGCTATTCAGAGCGACGCTGGATTGACGGAATCCGGGAATCGCGCTCTGACATGGGTACGCGTTCCCATCGACCCTGCTGACCCGGCGCAGCACTGGATCATGGGTATTGACTGGGATCGTGCGGAGTTGTTCGGCGCGAGCGGCATGCTGACCGACCGCGTGACGTCGGTGTGCGTCGGCGTCGGACTGATCGCGGTTGTTGTCGCGCTGATTATGGCGGCCCGCTGGGGACGCCCGCTCACCGGCCTGGTGACCGCGGCCGACCGCATCCGAAACGGCGACTACGAGGTGCGTGTGCCGATGGGTGCGCAGGACGAGCTGGGCTCCGTGGCCCGGGCGTTCAACCGCATGGCCGAGACGATCGAGCAACATACGCAGGGTCTCGAGTCCCAGGTTCGGGCGCGCACGCAGGAACTCGAGGCGCAGAAGGGGAAAGTAGAGGCACAACGCGAACTGGCCGAGGCGATGAATACTGAGCTGACCGCCCTAAACCTCCGCCTGGAATCGGCGTGCCTCAAGTCGGAGGCCGCCACGCGGGCAAAGAGTGAGTTCCTCGCGAACATGAGCCATGAGATTCGTACGCCGATGACGGCGATCCTCGGTTTCGCCGAGGTGCTCCACGACGAGGGCGATCTCTCGCTGGCGCCGGATCTACGTGTCGAGGCAATCGCCACCATCACGGACAACGGCCAAGTCGCCTCGGAGGCTGCGCTCGCGGCGAACGACGCGGGCACGCCGTTTGATGTGGTTCTGATGGACATGCAAATGCCTGTGCTGGACGGATACGCGGCGACCGGCTTGCTTCGGAAACGCGGTTACTCCGGTCCGATCGTTGCGCTGACCGCGCACGCCATGGAGAGCGACCGGCAGAAGTGCCTCGACGCCGGTTGCGACGACTACGCAGCGAAGCCGCTCGACCGGAAGAACCTCATCGAGACCGTACAACGGCATTTCTTGAAGCACTCTCAGAGCGTCGAGAGTACGGAGTGCTTCGCATAAGAGCGCTCGCGGTGGAACGCTCGGCACCCGTTGGTCGTCCTGGACGTCTGTGGGGCGGCTGTTTGAGCCGCGTCGTCTGCGCGTTTCGCATTCCCGTCAGAGCCCGGCAGCCGCGAAAAACAGAGCGTAGTCATCCAGGTCCACGTCGCCGTCCTGATCGAGGTCGGCGTCGATCCCGGCCGGGCAACTCGGAGACGGCGGATTGCCGCTTCCCCCGAAGCACGCTTGAAGCAAGGCCCAGTCGTGCAGGTCGATGTCCGCGTCATCGTCGAGGTCCGCCGGGGCGGTTGGTGTCTTGAGCGTAACGTTGTCCGCGTTGTACTCGATCTCGTAAGGCGCCGGCACCGAAAACGTATCGAACTCTCCGTTGACCGATGACGCGGTGAGTATGACGAACGAGTTGCCGGGCGCCGGTGTAAACGCGTTTATTTCCGTGACAATCAGCGTTCCCGCGAGGTTGACCGTTCCCGACACTTCGAGCGTGTCGAATGCACCGGCCGCCGTTCCGCCGATTTCGACCTCGAGGACACCGCCCGCGGCTTGCGTGTAGTCGCCCGCGACGAAGATCGTCCCGGCCGACAGACCGGGCGCAAACGTCCCACCTGCGTTGTTCACTACGAGATCCTGATTGGAACTTATCGTACCGGATCCCGTGACAACTCCGCCGTCGAACTGAATCGGTGGGTTGTTGCTGGGGTTGGACCACCACATCGCCAACTCGCCGCCGTTGAGCACGGTTTGGCCAGCGTTTTGCACATAGGCGTTGCTGAATTCCAACTTGCCGGATTGGATCTCAACGGTTCCCGTGTTTGTGATCGGCGTCGTGACGGTGTTCGTGCCGCTGCCGGCGGACTTGACCAGCGTGCCTTGGTTGTTGAACGGGATCGTCGTATGTCCGCCGATGGTTGCGCCACCAAGATCAACTTGAATGTCGATGACGGCGCCCGGCAGATTGTTCAGTACCGAAGTGCTTAGCATTTCGAATCCGCCGAGCATCGTCATGGTGCCGTGGTTGTTGAGAACGCGGTCGTACAGTGACTTCTGTCCGCCGCCCGGTCCCACCGTTGAATCGCCGTCGATGTTGAAGACGCCCGGTCCCGTGATGTTGCCGCTCGCGTTCCATGAGAAGTCGTTGTTCGCCGTGATGGTGCCCGGTCCCTTGATCGTCCCGGGACCGACGACCAGCGTGTCCGCATCGACGGGATCGCCGCTGCTGAAATCGGCCGTACCGCCGACAACGCTCAGGCTGTCAAAGTGGATCGCGCCGCCGATGATCGCATCGAAGTTGGTCACGCCCTCGACGGCGAATGACGGGCCGTAATTGATGATGGTCGCCTCGTCGGTGAACGTGAGTTCCTGTCCGTCCTGGATAGTGGACGCACTGACGTCGTACGAGCCTCGGACGAAGTTCCCGCCAGCGCCGCCGCTTCTGAACACGACGGTCTCCGCGACGATACTGGACGTGCCGAGGAAATCGTAGTTACCGCCTTGAAGCTTCACGATGGCTGCGGGGTCTCCGAGGAGATCGCCCGAGGTCGTACCACCGCGATTGAAGGTCAGTGTGCCGTCCTTGACGTGAATGAGGCCGGAATTCTCAGTGAATACGCTCACAGTGGCCTCACCGGAGTCGACCGATTTGATCAAGGTGCCCTCGTTGACGAAAGTGTCGTCGATCCAGCCGCTGAGCACGCTGCCGGTCCCCTGGATGTCATACGCGGCGCCGGGGCGAATAAACAGGCTGGAAGCGCCTTCAAAGAGCAGCCAACCGGTTGCTGTGGTGGAACTCTGCCCGTCGAGCACAAGCGTGTGGTCCACGAGGTTTGCGATTGACGTCATCTGCATGCTGCCGTTGACATGTGTCTCGCCCGGACCGGTGAGGTGGGAGACGTTGCTGTTGTTCGTTCCCGTCCAGTCGAAGAGACCGTCTATGTCGAGGCGATCATTGACCCGAAGGTAGGATGTGTTTCCGTGCAGGATGAGGTCTCCTCGAATCCAACTGGGGTCGTTGAGCGTCATGTCCGGCCAGGGAGCGCCCGTCGCCAGGATTTCCAAGTTCTCGTTGCACGCGAGAATACCGATGTCCGTCGTCGTGTGCGTCAGTGTCGCGGTAATGGCACCGGCGGTGTCGATGCAGACGTCGCTCCCATCGACGGGTAGCTGGTCTTCGTCCCAGTTGCCGTTGTCGCCCCAGTCGCCAGTGTTCGTGCCCCAATGAAAAACGGTTTCGCACTCGTCGGGCACGTCCGTCTCGTTGCAATCCTCGCTCGTCCCGTCCGCGATGTCGCACTCGTCCGGCGCGAGGTTTGGCTGGCAGTCCTCCGACAGGCCGCAACCGGGCTGGCCTATGCAAGCGTTCGGTATGAGCGAACAGCCCGGATAGCCGGGATGCGTGCAGTCGATGTCGCACAGATCGAGAATCCCCGTCCCGTTGCAGTCGGTGATGGTAAACGGTCCGAACGTAGTCCACAGATTGGACCAGGTGCCCCCGCAGTCCTGGGCCTTGATGCTGAAGTAGTAGTCGCCGATCGTGACAAAACCCGTCGCGGTGGTCAGCTTGCAGCCGTTGAAAGCGTATGGATCGGCCGTCTCGTCGGGTTCCAAGCCCGCCGGGCTTGTTGACCACGCGAAACTGTAGTAGCACGCGCCGAACACATCGTCATCCGCACGATCCCACTCAACGGCCATGCAGGGCAGCGGACCGCCGACGCCAAGCGGGTGCGTCGGCGAATCGAGCACGGTGACCAGACCGGGGGCCAGTGCATCGGATGGGAAGTTCACGACGAACGACGGGTCAGCGTTGAACGCCGTCGGCCAGAGCAAGTCGACATGTTCGGGGTAACTCGCGTTGAAACCGGCGATGAAATCCAGCACCGTGATTGGGTTGAACAAGACGACCGTGTCGAAGATTTCCTCCACACCGAGGCAGAGCGAATCCATGATCCCGTCCGCATCGTGATCATCCTGCGTGCTATCCTCGATGTCGCGCAGCAGCAGCCCGATGTACCCTTCCGTCGCCGTGCCCGGATAGCTCTGACTATCTTGACAGCACGTGCCCGGAGATTCCTGGTTTCGCGTGAAGAGTGGTTGGAACGGTGTGCCGTCGTCATTTTGGTAGTCCAACGGGTAGGAACGCATGACGACGTCCGCAAGCCAGTTGGGCCAACCTTCATTGAATGCGTCGTGCGTGTTCTCAGGGCACCAGATGCAGTGGCCCAGATTCTCGCAGTTCGCGCCGGATGTGCACGCCGCCTGGCCGTCACAGAAATCGTTGCAGTAGTCCGTATCAACGTGCAATGAAAACGAGTGTATGAAGTGGTGTCCGAACTCGTGGCTGTGCGTGACATCCCACCATTGCCGCCCGGTGCTGATGTGAATCTCGAGCGGGCCGGATTCGTACCATGCACCCGTCGCACCGTCCGGCCACTCAACCTGCACGTGAGGCGGATCGTAGGCGGTGTTTGTGCGGATGAACCGCTCGACTCGGACGATACTGTTGAAGATGTGCAGCGCGGGCATGAGCGACGAGTCGGCCGCCGTGAGCACGCCGAAGTCGTGGAAGCTCCCCCCAAAGTTGGTGATCTCTTCGGTCTGCCAGGTGTACGTTTCCTCAAGTACGGAATTGTCGGTGACGTCCACGACGTTGGTATCCGCTTCGAACTCGAGCACGAGGTCCGGCGTATCGCAACCGACCGCGTCGCAATCGTCCCACATGACCACGCCGGTGTCGAAGAAGCCATTGTGATCGGTCTCGCCCGTCCAGATCGTCTCGGAACTGATGTCGTCGTCGTCGATGAAGCGTATACGAATGTGATCGACGCCCACCGTCTGCGGCAGAACGTCGCCCGGATCGTCGAAGTCGCCGTCGCCATCGTTGTCCATGCCGATCCGGTCGTAGACGATGCGTCCGACCGCGTGCAGCGGAATCGCGTCGCCGGCTGGACTGCTTCCGTCGGAGGCGCCGGCGGCATCTCTGGGGCTTGCTTGGATGCCTGACGTGTCGGCGATGCGCCGCGTCGTGAAGGGCTTTCCGGCTTGATCGAAGTACGCAGGCCCGATCTCGTAGGCTTTGCTGAGCTTGCGACCGTTGTAGTTGAACGACAGCCTGATCGGTGAATCCGCGTTCGACGGTATCGCTCGAAACGGAACACGCAGCACACCCGCGACGGAATGGACCGCTGCGTCCGGCCAATCGACGGACACAAGAGTCCATCCATCACCGTCGACCAATACGTTGTCGATCACGCCTGAACGGAACAGGCGAATCTCAAACGTACCGACATACTCCTGGCCGGACACTGCAGGCTGTGTATCCGCGGACATCTTGATCTCAACCGGCGGACCGACGTCGCCCTGCGCGGAGGGAACCACGAGCATGGCCAAGACCAGCAGGCACGAAGACCGTCCGTTTCGCGAAGCGGCAGAGGTAGAGGTATGCACTTTCTTCTCCCGAATTCCGAGCGCGCGCCGACCGGCCGCTGCCGCGACCCACGCACTCGATCCACATGAACTCGAACACCCCGCCGATACGCGCCATCGCCCACCGGCAACCCGATTATACCAGGACGCGGCGTCACTGCAATTATCCGCTCGCGTCGCAAACTTTTGGCGTGACGCCGGATGTCCCGGCGGCGCCCACGGCGACGGGCCAATGCGTGAGCACCGATGGCTTGGACGAACCCAGCCTGCGATAATGCATTGAAGCATTTGCGTGCCGGGGTAGCGACCGCATGAGACCCACTGCCTACAAAGCCGACCTCCTCCTCCTGCTTGCCGCCGCCATCTGGGGCAGCGGCTTCGTCGCCCAGCGTCTCGGTATGGACCACGTCGGACCGATGACGTTCAACGCAGTGCGGTTTGCGATCGGGTTCCTCACTCTGCTCCTCGTGATTCGCTTGCGGCGTCCCCGCGGAGACAACCTGGCGTCCTCGTGGCGAGCCTGCGCCCTCGGCGGCGGTGTTGCGGGAGTCGTGCTCTTCGTCGCGGCCGCGTTACAGCAGATCGGCATGGTCACGACAACCGCGGGTAAGGGCGGTTTCATCACCGGGCTCTATGTCGTCCTGGTGCCCGTGCTCGGAATCTGTGTTCGCGTTCGCGCCGGGTACGCCACCTGGGCCGGCGCGGCACTCGCGATCGCGGGATTGTATCTGCTCAGCGTGACCGCCTCCTTCGAATTGGCGCGTGGCGACTGGTGGGTCGTTGCGTCGGCCTTCTTCTGGGCGCTGCACGTGCTCGTCATCGGACGGCTGGCGCCACGCGTCGAAGCCTTGCGCTTCGCCGCCGTGCAACTCGCCATCGCGTTCGCACTCGCGCTGATCGCCGCGCTACTCGTCGAGCGGATTCGCGCTGATGAAGTTGCCGCCGCGAAATGGGCGATTGTTTACAGCGGAGTTTTCCCCGTGGCCGTCGCGTTCGGCCTTCAGGTCGTCGCACAGCGCAGTGCGCCACCCGCCCACGCGGCCGTTTTGCTCAGCTTGGAAGCGGTCTTCGCCGCGCTTTGCGGATGGATCATATTGGGAGAAACTCTCGCAGGTCGCCAACTCGCCGGATGCGCGCTGATGCTCTGCGGCGGACTGATCTCGCAGATCAGGAGACGGGGTCCGGTCGTACCCGTTCCGTAGACACGACGGAAATCGCAACTCGCCCCGATCGGGAGGATCGTGAATTCGAGCCCTTCGGCGGCGGGAGCATCCTGCTGCGGTCAGGAGCGTGTGGTTGTGGGGTGTGTACTCTCGACGATAGGCTGAAACTCCTCCCCACTGCATGGATTAAAGTTATCAGGCCAACATCCCGACAGGCTGCAAAGGAGCCGGAAGTCCAACGGGGCAGGCTGAGGATTCAGACGTTCGACTTTGACTTCTGCATGACATTCGAAGAGAACATGCAACCAATCGTGGGTAAGATACCGAGGGCAGAATCCCACGAGCGTACGGACGCCGGGAAACGTGTCGCCTGTTCGTAATGCTAGGGCGTTTGGGTCGTAGCCGTTCTGCAAATCCCACATGACGAACAGACGCTCGTTCTCTCGGAGCTGCTCGATTCGCTTGGCGGATTCCTCTCCGAAGTGGGTGATTCCGTGAACGAAGAAGTGAACTCGATAGCTCCCGTCGTCCGCCGGTTGCGGGCATGGAAAAACTTCAAAAGTGTCGGTGGCACGGCGACCACCCGTGCGCGCCAGCACAACGAGCGGATCGTGCTCACTCCGGGGAAGGTTCAGCCACTCGACAAACTCGAAGTAATCCTCGCGGCCTAGCGACGGTGCCCGGTTCTGAAACAAGGGAAACAACTCGTCGGACTCGTAAATCCGATCATAAGCCGGAAACATCGGGAGCGGTGGAAGGCCACAATTCTCGGATGCGCGGTGCGCACCGCGGGTGTAGACGAACTCGTATTTGTTGTCATTCAGCGTCAGGCGCCCGATCGGGAACCAGGATCTGGTCTGCGGGTCGCGCCACGCAAGAAAGAGCGTTTTCATCCGAGCTCTCCTCGAAGTCCCAGGAGGCGCCGCTGATTGATTTCGAGCATCTTGCATGCAAAAGCCACGCCAGTGTCAGTGATTCGCTCCCTCGGAACCTGGCCAAACAATTCTAGGACATCCATATCAGTGATTCTAGAGAAACGTTCAAGCCATGCGGCTGCGGCCTCCGGCCGAAGCTGCGCCGCGCCTCGGAAGGTATCAAATGTTGTCATCGGCGTTGCCTCGTCCGTTTTGTCGAATACGGCAGACCGGGCCTTCTGAACATACGCTTCAACAGTGCGACGTCGGTCTTTGGTGGCGAGCCTGTCGCGGCGAACTTCGTCGCGCTCGTTCCGCCCCAGGCACGACGCATGATCAAAAGTCGGCGCCAAATGGATGGAACTGCGCTCTGTATCGGTCGGCGGGACAGCGATGACACCCCAGTTCTCGTGGTGTCGGTCCGTGTTCGCAATCCATGCATCGAACATCAAGTATGCCGCGAACATGTCGGCGGGCGATTCTGAGTCAAGAGGAAGACGTCCGTTGATCGGCAACCGCAGTGCTTCCCAGTCCATCACGTGAAAGATCGCTCCAAGAGTGTGCTGCGGTACGCGGCAATGCTGTCGCGTTCCTGGAGCGTTGACGGGATAGTCTTCGATGAACGCGCCAAGCAACTCGTTACCGAGGACCAGCGACGCGCCTTCAGGAACGAACGACGGCGTGACGATTCCGCGTTTCTCTCGCCACACAGCCAAGTCAACGGTGGCGTGGGGAAGGCCGAGTAGCTCGGCCAACTCCGCTGCGACCTTCTCGGACCAATCCTCGCCCGTTCCCGGCCTGCACTCCTTGAAGAGCTTTCCGTTGCCATCAAACCAGAACTTCGGTTTGGTGCCGACCGACTCGAATCGCTCCGGGGCGTCGTCATGAACAGCGACCACATCGAACATGGCTGATGCTACTCCCCCGGGTCGAGGATGGACATGAAGGCGCCTTGCGGAATCTCGACGTTGCCGACGTTCTTCATCCGCTTCTTGCCCTCTTTCTGCTTTTCGAGCAGTTTGCGCTTGCGGCTCACGTCGCCGCCGTAACATTTCGCGGTGACGTTCTTGCGGAAGGCCTTAATCGTCTCGCGCGCGATCACCTTGGATCCCACCGCGGCCTGCAACGGGATCTCGAACTGATGACGGGCGATCTCCTTCTTAAGTCGGGTGATCAGATGCCGGCCCCTGCGTGCGGCCTTGTCGCGATGGACGATGACCGACAGCGCGTCGACCGGAATAGCGTTCACCAGAACGTCCAACTTGACGAGTTGGCCGCCGCGAAACTCCGAGAACTCGAAGTCGACCGTGCCGTACCCCCGCGTGCAACTCTTCAGCTTGTCGTAGAAATCGTAAATGATCTCACCGAGCGGAAACTCGTAGGTAATCATCACGCGCGTGGGCGACAGGTACTCCGTTTTCTTGTAAACGCCGCGCCGATCCAACGCCAGCGCCATCAGCGGCCCGACATAGTCCGCCGGGATGATGACGCTGGCCACGCAGAAGGGCTCACGGATTTCCAGGATGCTCGACGGGTCCGGCATCTCGCTCGGCGACTGGATGTGCAGGACCGAACCGTCGTTCAGCGCGATCTCATACGTCACCGTGGGGGCTGTCTGAACGACATTGACGTCGCTCTCGCGTTCCAGCCGCTCCTGAATGATCTTCATGTGCAGCAGCCCCAGGAACCCGCAGCGAAAGCCGATGCCCAACGCGTCCGAGGTGGCCGGCTCATAGGTGAACGAGCTGTCGTTGAGCCAAAGCGTCTCCATCGCTTCGCGGAGGTCGGCCGTCTCGGTGCCCGGACCGGGATAGAAGTCGCAAAAGACCATCTGATTCGGCGCTTGATACCCCGGCAGGGCGTTCGTCGCCGGCGATGCCGCGAGCGTGACGGTGTCGCCGATGTTCACATCGGCAAGCGTCTTGATGCCCGCGACCAGGTAACCCACTTCGCCCGGACCGAGTGACTCCACTGCCACCGGCTTCGGCGTGTACTTGCCGACCTCGGTCACCACGTGCTCTCGCCCGATAGCCATCATGCGGACTCTATCGCCACGCTTCACCGTGCCGTCGATACCGCGAATGTGACAGATCACGCCGCGATGCGGATCGCTCTTGGCGTCGTAAATCAGAGCGCGAAGCGGGGCGTCGTGCGCACCTTCGGGCGCCGGGATCCTGTCGCACACCGCCGCCAGCAACTCGTCCAGCCCTTCGCCCGTTTTGGCTGACGTGTAAACCGCATCCTCCGCCGCAAGACCGAGGATGTGCTCCACCTCCAGCGCAACCTCGTCCGGGTGTGCAGCCGGCAGGTCGATCTTGTTGATGACCAGGACGATCTCGGCATTGGATTCAACTGCCAAGTACGCGTTCGCGACGGTCTGCGCCTGAACCCCCTGCGTCGCATCGACCAGCAGGAGGACGCCCTCGCACGCCGCCATCGCACGAGATACTTCGTAGTGAAAATCAACGTGCCCCGGCGTGTCGATCAGATTCAGCATGTGCTCCTGCCCGTTGTGGACGTGCTTGATCGTCGCGCGGTTGGCCTTGATGGTGATGCCCATTTCGCGCTCGAGGTCCATATCGTCGAGGAACTGCTCGCGCATCTCGCGCTTGGCAAGCGTGCCCGTGCGCTCCAACAGCCGATCGGCCAACGTGCTCTTGCC
>JAJDDR010000286.1 GCA_029260255.1 Phycisphaerae bacterium | reverse complement strand
CTAGCCGCCGGGCGGGAGGGCGAAGCGGAGGCGTGGCTGCGTGAAGCGTACGACAGCCGACGCCGCGATCTCGCTGCTGGTCATTGGCGCACCGCCGAGAGCGTGAGTGTGCTCGGTGGTTGCCTGACGGCGTTGGCTCGATACGACGAATCAGAGGCGCTGCTGCTCGCCAGTCACGCGACGGTGGCGGCGAGTCTTGGCGAACGTCACAGTAAGACTCAGGACACGGTGAAGCGAATACTCAAGTTGTACGAGGTCTGGGGCAAGAAGCAGGAACTAGAACGGTGGCGACAGACTTTGCCCTCGGATGAGTAGCGCGTTGCGTGATCTGCGCCAATCCGCGGATCGGACGATCTTCGACTTGCTCACGACCGTTCATCGCACGCCTCCCAGATCACTGAGTCGTCGTCGCGTACTCTAAATAGATCCTCTCGAAAAGGAAACTGGCTCGCGTCCAAGATAGAGATGTCCAGAGGGTCCGTGAGAGTTTAGGCCCTTCACCCGTTTGTCGAAGAGCTTCACGGCTGATTCCGTCACACCCGAGCCAATCGGCCATCTGCACCATGCGGCATGCAAGAAAGACATTCCCTTCGGCGAGAGGGAGTTTGGCGTTCTCGGACATACCGAGGCAATAGTCGATGTCCGGGATGCGTCCGTGTGGGAACGTGGGTGAGGCGCGCAGCGAGGCTGCTTCTCGTGTTGACGAGATGCCGACGACTGCGACGCAGACTTGTTGATGGGAACAACACATGAACGGGGACACTGTGTTTTCGAGTAGTCCGTGTGCCGTGCAATTCCTGGGCCCAGTATTGCCCGGTGAACCGCCGCAGCCATGCCCGGAATTGCTGACGGAAGGCGAGGCAATCCGGTATCTGCGTCTGGACACGGTCAACATCTCGGATCCCTGTGCCACGCTTCGACGGTATCGAGAGCGAAGGCTGCTCAGGGGTACGCAGATCAGCAAGAGAATCTTCTACCGGCGAACGGAGTTGGACCGTTTCATTGAGCGCGCCACGGAAGGCAACCCACGATGACGTCCAGCTCGAAAAGCTGAACGTCGTAGATGAGTCGGACGCAAGAGCTTGTGATAACGTGACTTGACCGGTGTGCTTTCCAGGTTGTGTCGCGAGTTGTGTCTTGCGGTAGAGAGCCGGGAGAGAAAGGCCGATGCGGCGCCGAACTGCCTTGGATACGGTCGGCGATGATGATAGAATCCACTTCGCAAGGAGCGATTCATGCGCCGTTCTGTCGATCTAAGCAAACAGGCCACCGTGAACAAGCGCGGCAAGAGGTATGTGTACTGGGTCATCCGCTGGTACGACGCAGCAGGCAAGCGACGGAGCCGACACGTGGGACGGGCCGATCAACTCTCCAGGCGCCAGGCCGAGAACCTCCGGCGTCAGAAGGAGGCCGAACTCAGGTCCAACCCCGCACGCCGCAACATCTCAACCGCACCCACTATCGCGACCTTCCTCGAGTTCTACTTCGCGGCCAGAGCGACGGAACTGGCGCCTGGGTCTTTGGAGTTGCACCGCCAGACCGGTCGCTATCTGCAGGCGTTCTTCGGTCCGAATCGGAGGTTGGATGCGATCATGCGTCATGACGCTCGGGCCTTCAAGACAGCCCTGGCGGCGGGAGACCTGGTGCATGTTAACAAGCGAAATGTGACGCCGGGCCCGGTTACTGTCGACCTGCACATTCGGAATGCGCGCACCATTTTTAATCGTGCGGTGGAAGACGACCCGCTTGAGTACTGTCCTTTCGACCGACTCGGCTCGACACCGCTGGTAAGCCGTGACTGGCACTATGTGAGCACCGAGGAGTTCGCGAAGCTGATGGGCGCCGCACCATCCCTGGCATGGCGGCTACTGTTCGGCTTGGGCAGGTGGGCCGCGCTTCGGCGTGGGGAAGCCCTGAACCTCCGCTGGCGTAACATCGACTGGGCCAACAGCCGCCTCCGGGTAATCAGTCAGGACGACTGGGACGTCAAGGACAAGGACGCCCGCATCGTGCCGATATGCCCCGAGCTCCATGAATTGCTGCTCGCCGCCTTCGACCAAGCCGAGGAAGGTGAGGGACGAGTGATTCCAATCGGCAGCGTGAGCGTCAAGAACATCTCACGGGACTTCGGCTCGCTCTGCAGGCGCGCAGGCGTGGACCGCTACGCCAAGCCCCTGCACACGCTCCGCAAGAACTGCATCACAGACTGGGCCAAGCACTTCCCGGCTCACGTCGTCAAGCAATGGGCGGGCCACTCAAGCCTCGACACGACGGATCGCTACTACCTGCAGGTCTCGGAGTCCGAATACGAGCGGGCCGCCGCCACCCGTATGAGTCAGAATGCGACACAACTCTCGACACAACTCGCCGAAGAACAAGCCAATCCGGCGGAACAGAGAAACACCGAACACTCCCAACCCTCGACGCCACAAGAGTTTCCAGGACCGCGGGCTGATGACGTGTCCGACCATGACTCTCAGCTCACGCATCTGGGCGTCGTGCCGAGAATCATGGCGAGGGGCGTTCGGAAACGACGTTCGCAGGGCTTGATGATGGCTACGCGGATTGATGACGGTTAATAGGCGTACGAAATGACGGAAAAGCCACGTGGCGACTGACCCACCCACTGACCCACGCTTCCGTGCGCCTCCGCCGAAGGGCTGGCTTGTCCGCCCGCTGACAGAGAATGCGTCGTGTGTTCTTACCTGCCACAACGAAAGTGTAAGGCGCTCGGCTCTGTTCCGGCGGTGAAGGTCCGCGCACGACGCAAGCACGCGAGCGCAAGGAACGAAACAACGAAGCCTGCCGTGTCGAGCGTTACGGGAACGACCTTGGCGAATGGATCATTGCCTCACGCGCGAAGATAGAATAGAGGCCGACGCGAGTGCCGTCGAGCGGAGCGGCGCCACCCAGTCGATCTGTTGTCGGCTGCTGCAAATTCCGTTGTTGCGGAAGCGGTCGGAGCAGCACTGTGCGTCGCTCGTGTAAGGCGTGCCCTCCCCACCACAGCGGTAAAGCCAGCCTCACGGTCGAGCTCATGAACAGCCAACGTGACGATCTGCGCAAGACCACACTCATCCGACGCCTCCCCAACAACATGTCGTCCCATCTACACAAACAACGAGCTTGGCGGTGGGACCGATTCAACGTTACGGGATCTACTTGGATCCCGAGGCAAAGGTGATGTCCTGTCCAGCGCTGAACGTGGCCGCTGGAAACCGAGGCGGTTCGTTGCCCGGGAACAATCAGCCGGTGAAAGCGGCCTGGAAGCCGCCCAGTCAAGAAGATCCACGCCACCGTCGCCGTCGAAATCGAAGCTGTAGCACGATTCGTTACCCGGACCGTTTCCGGAACCCGTTTGGCAGATTGCGACGCCGTCCAGATCTCTCAGGTCGACATCGGCGTCATTGTCGTCGTCTCCGTCGGCGCTGCTCGAACAAACCCACAAAGCGCCTCGTAGCATTAGGTCAAACTGGCCCGGTGAACACGATTTGGAAGAGCCCCCGTCAATGAGGTCCACATCTTCGTCACCGTCGAAATCAGAGATGCAGCATGACGTCTCTGCCGGTTCAAGGCCGGGATCCAACGCGCAGGAGAGAAACTCCGCAGCGTCAAACAGATCCACATCTCCGTCAATGTCCTGGTGCCCTTGGGTGAAGAGGCCACGGGCGACATCGACGAAGTCGGGAACGCCGTTCCCGTTGCAGTCCGGTCCGGTGATGATCGTCAATCCGTCGATGGCGAAGTACTGCGTCGGGCCGATGGCGGTGCCTTGACCCGTGGCGGGATCGATCGCGATCAACTGTTCGATATCAGTGTCCGCAGCAAACAGCGTGCCCGTCTTGGGATCGCATGCCAAGCCGCGTACTCCGACAAACCCAAACGCTCCGACTGCGGTACCGGCTCCTGTCGCCGGGTCGAGCATGATCAACTGGTCGGAGGTTTAGCCGTATAGCGTGTTCGTGCAGGAATCGAACGTCAGGCCTTCAACGTCGGAGAACCCTAACGCCCCCACGTCTGTGCCGGCTCCAGTCTCCGGATCGATGGTAATCAGATGGTCGATGTCGGTGTCCGTTCCATAGAGGGTATTGCTGTTGGCATCGAAAGCCAGACCGCGAACACTCGAAGAACCAAGGGGTCCGACGGCGGTCCCGGCTCCCGTGGCTGCGTCGATTGTCATCAAGCGGTCGAGCGTCGAGCCATACAGCCTCCCGGTCTGGGAGTCGAATGCCAGATCCGCGACGAAAGACAACCCAACGGGACCCACTGCAGTCCCGACTCCCGTTGTCGGATCGATGGTGATCAGGAGGTTGCTGGGTCCATCCAGTCCATACAGGGTGCTAGCTTCGCTATCGAATGCAAGACTGATCACCAAAGAGAATCCCGCTAGCCCCACACCGGAGACGGCTGTTGCCGCGCCCGTCATTGCGTCGAGTTCGAGATAGAAGCAATCGTTCATTCCAACGATCGTGGATGCCCCGACCGGCGAGTTGTCAGGGGGATCGCCGATCGGCCGTCCAAGTCCAGGGACCGCCAGAGCCATCGATAGGCACAGTATCGGGTCGACACACACAAGACAGTACTGACGCATGATCCTCGTCCTCGTTCCCTGTCCATCCTCGTCTCGTGGCGCGGCCCAAGATGCCGGCCACTACTACGGGTTGATGAAAATCGAGTGCTCGACGTAGTTGCCGGCGGAGCAGTTGTCGAAACAGCCCGCGCTGTAATGCACTTCGGCTTTTATGTACTGCCATCCAGGGAAGGCGTTCCACGGTATGTAGTAGTTCCCGACTGAATGGGTCCAAGTGCCTCCGTTTGCCGGGATGTACGGTGTCGTGAAGTTGTTGATCCCTAGGTTGCATCCCCAGTTGCCGGAGCCTTCGGCGCAATTAATCCCACTGATCATGCATACATTCATTGATGGGATATTCCCCACGTTTGTGATTTTGATGCCCCACGTAATGAAGCTACCGCGATTCGCAGAGTTCGGCGCGTTGACTGGTTCCAGACGCAGATCCCAATAGGGCACTTCTATTGGTACGTTGACGTTTATGCAATCGTTACTCGGTGTTGGGTCGGGGAACAGAGAACAGCCTGTCACCGTAAAGTCATTGACCTGGCCACATCCACCGAACGACGCGGGAGTCAAGAGCGTCACAGTGCACGAGGCCGCGGAGGAAGCGGGCACATCGACGTTGCACGTCGCGCAGTTGCCTGCCAGACAGAGCTGAACCGGTACGTTGTCCGCGTCGCAAGGCCCCGTGTTCGCAACGGTGACACCGTATGTTCTCCAGCCGATGCCTCCGATCACGTCGTCCGGAACAGTGATGTAGCTCACCGCGACGTTCGGCTGGTTAATCGTAATCGGCTCATCATCCTGATTCCCCATCGGGCAGAGATCCACGCCCCCCCCGAACGGATCGACGCCCGCCTTCAAATACTGGTGAAGAAAGACACCGGGCTGGGGCGTAAGGGCGAATGACAGGGTGGCACTCCAATCAGGCTCCAGTTGCGGCGCAGCAAACAGGATCGGTCCTCCGCCGACACATGTAGTGTAGTCTCCGCCTGCTCCCGCACAAAGGCCTGTGCGGGAAGCCGTCGGCAGCGATGGTACGTTGCCAACGTTCGTGACGGTGACGGTCCAGTTGACCGGTTCGAACAGGCACCCCGCGGCGGGCCCGTCGACCTCGTACACGAGGTCGTAGTAAGGCGCGGTGATCGCAACACCTGTTGACGCGCAATCATTGGACGGATCGTCATCAAGATCAAGGTGCGTGCAGGCCAACACGGGCAAGACGGTGGTCACATCGCAGCCCCAAGGGACTTCGGGCGTGGGGACGAAGACGCTGACGTTCGCACATTCGGCTCGTTCCAACCAGACAACGTCATGGTGAAAGGTCAGAGTTGGATTGCCGATGGTCACCGTAAACGGAGCCAGCAAATCGTCCGGTCCGATCGCGTCTCGGCACACTAAGACATCGTACTCGCCCGACACTGGTATGCCGATCAGCCCGGCCGGCGCCACAACTGATTCGACCCATGCGTCGGCAGCCCGAATGTCGATGATCGTGGAGCGGCAGTTGTTGTTTTCGTCGGATTCACAGATGCCCCCACAGGGCGGTGTGCCGGTGTCGGCACACACGAAGAGCCACTGCTCGCCGGGCGATGCCTGAGGGGGAATGTGAAGGTCGTTTATTTCCCCAGCCAGTGTTCCGCCGGGTTGCAGATCTGGAAGCAACGCCACCGGCGTTTCGCCCAGAAACAGGTCATTGCCGTTGCCAAGCACGCCGTCAAGCGACAGATACGCGCTGACATAGATCGGCAGCAGCGGATGTGTTCCCACGGGAACATCACCCACGTTCTGGATCACAAACTGCGCAGTGATGGAGGCGCCGATCCCGGCGTCGTCAGGGGCGAAGACAGTGGCCACGCGAAGATCGGGGCCCAGGGGACAAGTCGTGCCAAAAGCGATTTGAAACAGGCGCCAGTCACCGAGATCCACGTCGCCATCCTGGTCCATGTCAGCCCGCGTGCACGCCTGTGACGTATCCTGCCCCGGCCCCGTGCTGCACTCGATGAAGAGGGCGTGATCCGCAAGGTCCACGTCACCGTTGTTATCCACGTCGCCCGGTCCGCACGGATGCGGCGGGGCACTCTCGAGGTCAAGGCACACTCGGGTGTCCCTGTGTGCCAGAATCCAGCTACGTGAACTCGGACTGAAATGAAGGGGACTACCCGTGCACTCGCCGATGATCGAGCACATCGTGGCACAGCCGGGAAGTCCATCGCAGTGGCTGGCGCTCCAGTTGTGACCAAGCTCATGAGCCACAATGGTCGCTCGATTCGCCGTATCAGGCGTATGGAACGAAGAGAGTCCGTAAGCCTGCGACAGGTTACAGATGACGCCCAAAAAAGCGATCCCAGCGACGTCCATCTCTTTTCCGGTAATCATGTGCGCGGTGTCCCGGGCAATGTGAGTCATGTTGTTGTTCCAGTAGCTTCGGAATGCGTCAAGTAGCTCCTGCCCCGTAGTCGGGGAATAGGGATCGGACGCGGTCGCCCGGACGATGAGTGCCGTAATCTCGTAGACGATGCCCGCATCGCGGTGGTAAACATGCTCGGCGATATTCAGGGATTCCTCTACCATGCTAACAGCGCCTTCTGCCGTGCTCCCCGCGAGCAGAAACAACTCGTAGTCCGTGTCGATTGCGATTTGTGTCGATACCAGGAATGGATAGCCCGCTTCGGGTTCCGGCGGCAGAGATCCCGGCTCGCTCAGATGCCCGTCAACGCCGCATGCCCTGCTGTCCTTCTCGTCAACGCCTGGGACGTACACGACATGTGACGCGGGGTCGGCCTGATCGGCGTCATTCGGTTCGATGAAGAGGTGGGTGCCATCGGTGAACCCCGCGGCCGCTGACAGCCTTCCATCGACCAAGCTCGCCGCCACACGGCTACCGGGCCGCTCGGCGACATATCCGCGCAGCGTTCTGGGCGCAAGTGGCGATTGTTTGGTCAAGGAACCATCTTCACCTTGCACCCACAACTCGAAATCCTCCGCCCTCATTGAATAGGGCTCGAGTATGAGCGACAGGTTCTCTCCTTCGAACTGGATCCGTGCGATCATCCTGCCGCTCGGATCACCCTCAAGTGTGAGGTTCTGGTAATCCGCGGAGCGGTTCTGTCGGTCCACGTGCTCGACGATCTCGACGCACCAAGCCTCGTGAGCGCACAAGATCGTCCAGATCAACAAGAACGTGCTTACTCCGCTCCCTATTCTGCGGTCTGCAGCGGCGATTGAGAATTGTTGCGAGATCATAGAATACTCCTTGCAAGACGACTAACTTCATTCACGGAGATACAGCGCCCAACTCGAGCGCGCATGTTCGAGACCAGGAACAGGTCCACCGCTGGATCAGGCCTAGCGTGGTTGGACAGATACGCGGCCACATCGAGCACGCCGGTCGCGGTCGCACAGCGGGCGTCGAACGGCAAGTCCAGGGCAACGGTTGCCGACGCCGTTATGCGAACATCACCACATCGGGCACTGTCAGCGGCGGTTGAGAGGCGCGGGTTTCTGGCGGTTTAGGGGGTAGCGGAGGTTCTGGTTCTCCTGGCGCATCAGCGCTGGATGTGGTTCTCTCCCCTCGCGCGAAGCGCCCTGGATATGGTTCTCCCCACCCTCTGAT